>JASHUO010000832.1 GCA_030039975.1 Alphaproteobacteria bacterium | reverse complement strand
GAGCTGCAGCAGATCGACGCCTTCATTCTCGTCATTGTCCGGGCCGATGCTGAAATTCGGCTGCCGTTCGAGGTACATCAGCGAAGGCACCGCGCGCACGCCCTGGCGGGTGAGTGTCGGGCCGCCCGCCATCGCCGGCGCATCGCCCGGCGGCCCATAGGCATGGTCCGGCTGGTGACATCCGGCGCAAGAAAGCCGCCCCGATGATGAGAGCCTCTGATCGAAAAAGACCAGCCGGCCCAATTGCGCCATCGCCGAGAGCGGCGCCGATGCGGGGCGGGTGAGCCGCACCGGATAGGGATTGTCGCCTTCGGCCAGCACGAGGCTCGCGACGGGATGCGCGAGCCAGGTGCTGGTCGGAAGCGGACTTTGCTCGATCGCGACGGTGGCGGCGGCGACAGATGTCGCGATCACCCCGATGCCGACAACCCACGCCGCCCGCGGAACCATGCCTTCGTTATGGCGTCGCCGGCGGCTGGGTCAACACGGTTCCGGTCGCGGGATCGAGATAGAGCGGCGGGTTCCTGGGCCCCGCCCGGAAATCGAACATGGACGCGATCGATCCGGCCTTGGCGTCGAACGAGCCGCCGCCCAGACGCTTCTTCTCGAGCCAATTGTCCTCGATGAAGCGCACCACCGAAGCCAGCGAGATATGGTTGTGGCTCACATGATTGGCCTTGGCATAGGGCGAGATGACGAAGAAGGGGAGACGCGTGCCGGGGCCGCAACGACCATTGACCGGTTTGCCGTCAACACCGAGCGGCGGCTTGCCGATGCCGCATTTTCCGGCGCCGTCGAGCTGGTCGGCCTCGGCATCGAACGAGGCGCTCGTCGTCTTGGTGAAAGCGTGGTCGTACCAGCCGTCGGAATCGTCCCAGGCGATGATCACCGCGGTGCTCTTCCAGCCCGGCTGCTGCTCCAGGAAATTGATCAGGCTGACGGTGCCTTGCTGCTCATCGAGCGGATCGGAATAGCCGGCATGGCCGTCCTGGTAAGCGGGGAGCTTGATATAGGCGACGGAGGGGAAGTTCCCGGCCTTCACGGCGGCGTAGAAATCTTCGAGGTCGTATTCGTGGTTCGCCGGGTCGCGCGTCTTGCCGTCATGCTCGACGCTGTAGCCGATCGCCGCGAGCGAGCTCGGCCGTTCATGCTTCGGATTGGCGGTCGACGCATAATATTGGAACCAGTTGTGGTGCGGGATGTAGTCGACGACATCCTTGCCCACCACCGCCGAATGGGTCTTGCGCGTGCAACCGGTGCTGCCATCCGCATTCTTGATGCCGAGGTCGAACCCGCCCATGAAGCCGCCCCAGCTGATGCCGGCATCGTTGAGCAGGTCGCCGATGTTCTTCCCGCCCATCATCGCCTGATCCTTGGGGTTGGAGCAGTCGTCATAGCCGGGATCGACATCGTTGATCATGGTGATCCCGCCCGCGCCGTCGTTGATGTAGTAGGAGACGGCAGTGACCGTGGACGGCTGCTTCGTGGTGGCGACGATCTTCATGCCGTTGGTCTGGCCGGCGGCCAGCTCGAGCGCGCCGGGCGTCGAGGGGCCGTAGGTATCGGTGTAGGCATTGTCGCTCATCGCGAAATGCTGCGCGTAGTTCCACATCGCGGTGACGGTGTTGCCGTCGAAATAACCCATCACCTGTCCCTTGGTGCCGAAAGCGCCGACGCCGCCCGGCGTGGCGGCGCCGGTGTATTTGGGAAAGAGATCGGCCTTGCCGCCGTCATACGCCTGCTGCTCCGCCGTATAGGCATGGTTCTGGTCGGCGGTGTTGGCCTGGGTGCGGTCGAGCCGGAACGGCTCCGCCGCATCGCTGCCATTCTCCTTGTTGGTGAAGTTGGGATTGTTGCTCAGCAGATGCGCCCGGGCGAGGTTGTTGACCGCGGGTGTGTGCGGCGCCGCCTTGAAGGGAGGCTCGCCGGGCGGGTTGGTCGCGCGGGGGTATGTGGCGAAGTAATGATCGAAGGAGACGTTCTCGTTGAAGATGATCACCAGATGCTTGATCGGCGTCGCGGTGCGCACCGCCTCTTGCGGCGCCGAGGCGGAGGGACTCTCGGGGGCAACGGCTCCCTGGGCGATGGCGGGGAGGGGCGACCCAAGCCCGGCGGCGATCGCTGTGATCGAGGCGCCCGCGATCGATTTGAGGCGAACATTCCTTCGTCTCATGATAGCTCCACGTAATGTCTGCGCTGTCTCTCCAGATAGGCATAGGACGATGACGGCATTATGACACCGAACGGCCGGAAGCCGCGGCACACCAAGGTTTCGCTCTCTCGGAGTGGTGGAACAGGGTCAGGGGTATTGGCTCGGCAGCGGCGCATGCTGGAAGGCGGCAACAATGGAGCCGCCGACGATGCCGAACAGCGCGACATAGCCCAAGATCGCCAGCACGATGAAGGCGATAATGAGCAGCAAGTCGGCGAGGGGAAAGCGCGGCAACATGCCTTAGGGCTGCAGCGTGTAAGGCGGCCCGCAATTCTGCGCAATCCCGTCGTCGAGGCCCTGCCGCAGATCGAGCGATTCCTCGGTCGAGGCGAAAGCGGTGATGCCGGCCAGCGGCGCGGCGATCAGCACCGTGGTGACGCAGACCGGGGCCTTCAAAACGACATAGAAGGGGGTAGCGACGGCATCGACATTGGGCGTGCTGCCTGGCGGCGCCGGCGTCGGGCTGGCGCAGCCGGCAACAGCGCCGGTCAGGAGGGATGCGAGGATCAGCTTCTGCATCGGGTCTTCTCCCTGTCCGGTGGGGCGCGATTGCGCGCCGATCAAGTTTCTGACGCCCCCTCACCCAGACCCTCTCCCGCAAGCGGGAGAGGGAGCCCATCGAGCGGGCGGAAGGAGTTCCCCTCTCCCGCGAGAGCGGGAGAGGGAGGGGCCCACGCGAAGCGTGGGAAGGTGAGGGCGCTACGTCGCGCGGCGGAAGGGGTTGCGCAGTGCGCCGATGCCGGTGATCTCGACCTCGACCACATCGCCGGAGCGGAGATCGGGCGAGCTGCCGTCGGTGCCCATCCAGACGATGTCGCCCGGATAGAGCGTCAGATAGCGCGTCATGGCGCTGAGATATGTCGCGACACCGAAGAGCATCGCATTGGTGGGAAAGCGGGTCGTCTCCTTGCCGTTGACGCGGACGATGGTTTCGAGCGCGTCGAGCTTCACATCGGTTTCG
This sequence comes from Alphaproteobacteria bacterium, assembly GCA_030039975.1. Taxonomy (GTDB): domain Bacteria; phylum Pseudomonadota; class Alphaproteobacteria; order ATCC43930; family CGMCC-115725; genus DAHUYF01. Next base: position 94 of record JASHUO010000832.1, on the reverse strand, counting down.
ATCCACGGGCCCATCGGCTTGAAGGTGTCGGTGTTCTTGGCGCGCCACAAGGTGCGGTCGCTCCGCTGCCAGGTGCGCTCGCTGACGTCGTTGC
>JASHUO010000831.1 GCA_030039975.1 Alphaproteobacteria bacterium | reverse complement strand
AGCGGTCTCATCGAGCGCTTCGCCCAGTATCGGCCCCGCCTGGAAGCGGCAGCGGCCGGCGGCGCGGGCATTCCGCTCGCCTCGGTACGCATCCGCCCGCCTTTGCCGCGGCCGGCGACCATCGACTGCATGGCGGTCAACTACCTCGAAGACGGCACCTTGAAGGAGCCGGCGCCGATCAACGCCTTCCACAAGGCGCCAAGCGCCATCATCGGCCCGGGCGACACCATGGTGCTGCCCGACGTGCCCGCCACCATCTTCGAGGGCGAAGCCGAGCTCGCCGTGGTCATCGGCAAGCGCGCCAGCCGTGTCAGCGCCGCGGCCGCGATGAGCCATGTCTTCGGCTATGTCAATTTCATCGACGGCTCGGCGCGCGGGCTGCCGCCTTCCGGCAATACCTTCTTTCAGATGAAGTCGCGCGACAACTTCGCGCCGATCGGCCCCTATCTCGTCACAGCCGACGAGATCGCCGATCCGCAGCGGCTGCAGGTCCGTCTCTGGGTCAATGGCGTGCTGAAGCAGAACTTCAACACCTCCGACATGGCCCATAAGATCCCGCGCTGCATCGAATGGCTGACCTCGATCCACACGCTCTTGCCCGGCGACATCATCGCCACCGGCACCAATCACCGCGGCTTGAGCGCCTTCCAGGACGGCGACCGCGTCGAGTTCGAGACCGAAGGGCTGGGCCGGCTCGCGATTTCGATCAAGGACGAGCTGAAACGGACCTGGTCGCGCGACACACGGCTCGAGCACAAGCAGAAGGGGCTCGAGGGCGCAGCGACATCGCAGCTCACCGGGAAATACGCCGCGCGATAACCGCGATCCAGTCAGGGCAGGCGCGCCGCACCGGCCAGCCGCTCGATCGCTTCGATCATCGCTTCGGGTGTGGCGCGGTTGCGTCCGGCGATGTCCAGCGCGCTGCCATGCGCGACGGAGGAGAACAGAACCGGCGTGCCGATGGTGAGGCCGGCGGTGCGGTTCGGCGCCTGCAGCTTTGCCGCGATGTGGCCCTGGTCGTGATACATGACGACAAAGGCGTCGTAGCCCGGCCGCTGGAACATCGTGTCACAGCCGAAGGGACCTTGGGCGGCAATGCCACGCCGCTGCGCCGCAGCGACAGCCGGCGCAATGATCTCTTGCTCCTCGCTGCCGAACATGCCGTCTTCGCCGGCATGCGGGTTGAGCCCGGCGACGGCAAGCCGCGGCGCCGCGATGCCGAGGCGACGAAGCGTGGTGTCTGCCGCCGCGATTGCCTTGCCGACGCGATCTTGGGTCACGAGCTCGATGGCGCGGCGCAGGCTCGCATGCAAGGTGGTATGCACGATGCGGGTTGCATCGAAGCACAGCATCAAGAAGGCGTCTTCGGCTGGAAGCCCGGTTGCGCGGGCGACGAAAGAGGGATAACCGTCGAAATCGATGCCTGCGGCCTTGATGGCGCGCTCGGTCTGCGGCGCGGCGACCACCGCGTCCACCTTCGCCGCCAGCGCCGCCGCGATCGCCATGCGCGCCGCGTCGATCGCGGCGCGGCCATGGGCGGCATGAATCTCACCGAGACGCGGCGGCTCCGCCGGCACGTCCAGCAGCGGCAGAGCCTCAGCGGGCCAGGTTATCTCTTCGGCCGAAGCGAGCACCGCGAGGGCAGGGGAGAGGCCGCAAAGCGCGGCATGCGTCTCGAGCACGCGGCGACTGCCGACCAGAAGCGGCCGCGCGACTTGGCGCACGCGCCGGTCAAGCGCCGCCTTGAGCGCGATCTCCGGGCCGATGCCGGCGGGATCGCCGAGCGCAATCGCGATGCGCGGCAGGCTCATATCTTGAAGCCTTCGAGCGTCTCGGGCGCGAAGAGTTCCTCGGGCGCAAGACGGCGGTGCGACAAACCCTGCTCGTGGTGATAGCGCAGGAAGGTGTCGAGCGCGTGTCGGTTCGGCTCGAGCCCATAGGCCCACCAATCCTCGCCCAGCTCGCGCCGCGTCTCCTCCACATACGCCACCTGCCAGGGCAGCATGGTCTTGAGCGCGGCGGTGATGGCGAGATCGTCATAGGTCTTGCGCTGCGCCAGATGGAACGCCTTCTGCAGCGATTGCGCGATCCAGGGATGGGCGCGGTAGAGATCGCGCCGCAGGACGATGGTGTGCATGATCGGGAAGATGCGGGTCTTGCGGAAATAGGCACGCTCGACCGCGACATAGTCCTCGAACAGCCGCCGCACGGCATGGGAGGCGGTTCGAAAGGTCGACGGCGCCCGCGCGGTGTGCATCGCGTCGATCTCGCCCGCCGCCAGCATCGTCGACAGCGTTTGCTGCGCGCCGATGCGCCTCAGCTTGAATTTTGCCGGCAGGTCGAGCTTGAGCTTCTCATCCCGCCCCGGCTCCTCCTCGCCTCCGGTGAGATACTCGCAGCTCGCCGGATCGACGCCGTATTCGTCCTGCAGGATGCCGCGGATCCATACCGGCGCCGTCATCTGGTATTCCGGCGTGCCGATGCGCTTGCCGGCGAGCTGCTTGGGCTCGGTAATGCCGCTCTTCGCCGCGACAAAGACGGAGGAATGGCGGAAGAAGCGCGACGGGAATACGGGGATGGCGATGAAGGGCGGCTCCTCTCGCATCAGGGAGACCGCGTAGGAGGAGAGCGACATCTCCGCGGCGTCGAACTCGCGATAGCGCAGCATGCGGAAGAAGGTTTCCTCCACCGGCAGCGACAGGTAGGTGAGGTCGATGCCGTCCGGCGCGATGCTGCCATCGGCGAGCGCTCGCGTCCGGTCGTAGTCCCAACAGGCGAGGGTGAGGCGAAGCCGGGCCATATCCGCTTACACCGTCACCGGGTCGGTATCGAGCGGACGGAAGAGCCCGTGCCGCGCGCCCTCGAGGAAGGCGACGCCGCGCGGGAGCTCGATCGCGCAGGAGCGAACGCGTTGATCGGCGGCGGCGAGCGCCGGCAGCGGCTTGCCGTCGCGGTTCGCCTTCGCTGCTTTCAGCAGCGCGTTCCTGGCCATGATGATGCCGTTGTCGGTCGAGACGAGATGCTCGCGCGTGCGGTCGAAGAGCGGCCCCATGCTCTCCTGCAGCGAGGCGTCCTGCATGGCGATGCCCTCGACGCCGCTGAAGCTGAGCCCGGCCTTTTGCGCTTCGCGGTCCATCAGGTAGTCGTTGCGCTGGTTGGCGAGAGGTATGTAGGTGCCGGGGATATATCTCACGTGGATGCCGTGGCCGCCGCGCATCGCCGCCAGCTCTTCCGGCGTGAGGGCGCGGCGCGGGTGATAGCTGATGCTCCAGGCCCAGCAATGCTCGTCGTCGATC
>JASHUO010000830.1 GCA_030039975.1 Alphaproteobacteria bacterium | reverse complement strand
AGCCGGCGGTCGCCAAACTGCCCCAGCCCATACGCTACCCCCATGGCTCCCTCCGCGATGCACCAACCCAATCACGGAATCAGCCTTTCGAACTCGGCGCAACCGAGATGTGTGAATGCGATAGCGCTCTCGCGGGAGAGGGGCTTGAGTCCCCCTCTCCCCTTGCGGGAGAGGGTCGGGGTGAGGGGCTACGAGATCGCTCGGTGTGTGTTGCATTTCTGATTTTAGGTGCCTGAGGTATCATCCGCCGCCATGGAGTTTTCTCTCACCGAGGAGCAGCGCGCGATCCAGGAGACGGCGCGCGCGTTTGCCGAGCGCGAGTTCCGCCCCAACGCAGCGCGCTGGGATGAGGAATGCATCTTCCCGGTCGAGGCGCTGCGCGCTGCCGCGGCGCTGGGCTTTGCCGGAATCTATGTCAAAGAGGATGTCGGCGGCTCCGGCCTCGGGCGGCTCGATGCGGCGCTGATCTTCGAGGAGCTGGCCGCGGGCTGCGTCTCCACATCGGCTTATCTCTCCATCCACAACATGGCGGCGTGGATGATCGACCGCTTCGGCAATGAGGCGCAGCGCCGGCGCTTCCTGCCGAAGCTGACGAGCATGGAGCATTTCGCGAGCTATTGCCTGACGGAGCCCGGCGCGGGCTCGGACGCGGCCGCGCTCAAGGCGCGCGCGCGGCGCGACGGCGACCACTATGTCATCGACGGCGCCAAGGCCTTCATCTCCGGCGGCGGTACGAGCGATGTCTATGTCGCGATGCTGCGCACGGGCGGGGAAGGGCCGAAGGGCATCTCCACCATCGTCGTCGAGAAGGGCACGCCAGGCCTCTCCTTCGGCAAGAAAGAGAAGAAGCTCGGCTGGAACAGCCAGCCAACGGCGATGGTGATCTTCGAGAATTGCCGCGTGCCGGTGGCGAACCGGCTCGGCGAGGAAGGCGACGGCTTCAAGATCGCGATGATGGGGCTCGATGGCGGCCGACTGAACATCTCGGCCTGCTCGCTTGGCGGCGCGCGCGCCTCGCTCGAAGCGGCGCAGACCTATCTTGGCGAGCGCTCGCAATTCGGCCAGAAGCTCGCCGAGTTTCAGGCGCTGCAGTTCCGCTTCGCCGATATGGCGACCGAGCTCGAAGCGGCGCGGCTCATGGTATGGCGCGCGGCGGTGAGCCTCGATGGCGCCGATCCCGAGGCGACGCTCCACTGCGCCATGGCCAAGCGCTTTGCCACCGATGCCGGCTTTCAGATCTGCAACGAGGCGCTGCAGCTTCATGGCGGCTATGGCTATTTGAAGGATTTCCCGCTCGAGCGGCATCTGCGCGATGTGCGCGTCCATCAGATCCTGGAAGGGACCAACGAGATCATGCGCGTCATCATCGCCCGCCGCCTCCTTGCCGCGTCGAACCGCCGCCCATGAGCCAAACCGACGAAATCCTGATCGAGCAGCAGAGCGGGCTCGGCATCATCACGCTCAACCGGCCGAAGGCGCTCAACACGCTGTCCCTGGCGATGTACCGCGTCTTCGATCCGCAGCTCGTCACCTGGGGCGGGGAGGCGAGCGTCCACGCGCTGCTCGTGCGCGGCGCCGGCGACCGCGCCTTCTGCGCCGGCGGCGATGTGCGCGCGATCTATGATGCGCGGCACCAGCCGCAGGGCGCCGGCGACTACAAGGCGGATTTCTTCCGCGAGGAGTATTGCCTCATCCAGCGCGTCCACCGTTTTCCCAAGCCCTATATCGCGCTGGTCGACGGCATCACCATGGGCGGCGGCTGCGGTATCTCGATCAACGGCTCCTATCGCATCGCCACCGAGCGCACGCTCTTCGCCATGCCGGAAGTGCATATCGGGCTCTTTCCCGATGTCGGCGCGAGCCGCTTCCTCACGCTTTGTCCCGGCTTCCTCGGGCGCTATCTCGCGCTCACCGGCGCCCGCATCAAAGCGGCCGATGCGCTCTATTGCGGCTTCGCGACGCATTACGTGCCGCATGAGCGCATCGCCGATCTCACCGCGGCGCTGGCCGCGCTCGCGTGGCATCCGCAAGCCCGCCATCGCCAGATCGAGGCGGTGATCGCGCGCTTTGCCACCGATCCCGGGAAGGCGAGCCTGCCGGCGCTGCAGCGCGACATCGACCGCTGCTTCGGCGGTGACTCCGTCGAGGCGATCGTCGCCGCGCTCGGCCGCGAGACCGCGCCTTGGGCGAAAGAGGCGCTCGCCGCGATCGAGCGCGCCTCGCCGCTCAGCCTCAAGATCACCTTCCATCAGCTCGGCCTCGGCCGCGGCATGTCGATCGAAGAGGCGCTGGCGCTCGAATACCGCATGACGCAGCATGTGATGCAGGGCCACGATTTCTTCGAAGGCATCCGCGCGCTGCTCGTCGACAAGGACAACGCGCCGCGCTGGCAGCATCGCTCGCTCGCCGAGGTGAGCGCGGCCGAGGTGGCGGGCTATTTCGAAAGTTTGGGCGAGCGCGAGCTGCGCTTTGCCTGAGGCAAGGCGCTACCGCGCCGGGAGGAAGAGATGAAGATCGGCTTTATCGGGCTCGGCAACATGGGCGGGCCGATGGCCGCCAACCTGATCAAGGCGGGCCATGCGGTGACGGGGTTCGATCTGTCGAAGCCGGCGCTCGACGCCTTGGCCAAGGCGGGCGGCAAAGCGGCGGCCAGCGCCGCGGCGGCGGTCGGCGAGGCCGAGCTCGTCCTCACCATGCTGCCGGCGGGTCCGCAGGTGCGCCAGGTCTATACCGGCGAGGGCGGCCTCCTCGCGGCGGCGGCCAAGGGCGCGCTCCTCGTCGACAGCTCGACCATCGATGTCGAGACCGCACGCGCGGTGGGCAAGGCGGCGGCGGCGCAGGGCTTCGACATGCTCGATGCGCCGGTCTCGGGCGGCGTCGGCGGCGCCGCGGCGGGGACGCTCACCTTCATGGTGGGCGGCAGCGAGGCGGGCTTTGCGCGTGCGCTGCCGGTGCTGCAGGCGATGGGAAAGACCATCGTTCATGCCGGCCCGGCGGGGAACGGTCAGGCCGCCAAGATCTGCAACAACATGATGCTCGGCATCAGCATGATCGCGGTGTCCGAGGGCTTCGCGCTGGCCGAAAAGCTCGGCCTCGACTGGCAGCGGCTCTTCGACATCAGCTCGAAATCCTCGGGCCAATGCTGGGCGATGACCAATTATTGCCCGGCGCCCGGCCCGGTGCCGGCGGCGCCCTCCAACCGGGACTACCAGGCGGGGTTTACCGCCGACATGATGCTCAAGGACCTGAAGCTGGCGCAGCAGGCGGCGCAGGCTGCGGGGGCGACCACCCCTTTGGGGGCAGAGGCGGCGGCGCTCTTCCAGATGCTGGTCAATGGCGGGCTCGGACCCAAGGATTTTTCGGCGATTTTCCGCATGATCCGCGGCGGCGGCGCGCGCTAGACGCACGGGAAACCGGGCGATTTCGCCTCAAGGATTAATTAACCCGGGGCATTTACCTTGGACCCCTGCCGGACCGACTGCCGGGGGTAGCGAGGGAACATGCAGGCCGCCTATCTCGACGTCATTGCGCTCATCGAGCGCCTCCACCGCCAGTTTTTGGAAGTGGTCAAGCTCGAGCTGGACACGCAGGGCGTGCACGACATCAACAACGTGCAGGCCATGATCCTCTTCAACATCGGCGACCTCGAGATGACGGTCGGCGAGTTGACGCTTCGGGGCTGCTATCTCGGCTCGAACGTCTCCTACAACGTCAAGAAGATGGTCGAGGCCGACTATCTCGTTCAGGAGCGCTCGGCCCATGACCGCCGCTCGGTGCGCGTCAAGCTCTCCGAGAAGGGCCAGGCGCTGCGCCAGAAGATCGTCAAGATGCATGAGCGCCATGTCGAGGCCCTGGCGAAGGGCCCGCTCACCGAGCAGGACCTGACCAGCGCCTTTGCCGCGCTGCGCCGGCTCGACCGTTTCTGGACCACGACCGTGGAGCTCGGCGCCCGCGCGGTGCAGTTCACGCCCGCCGCCTGAGGTCTCACGCATTCGCTTCCGACGCCGCGCCGGCTCCCGCCGGGGCGGCGTCGGCGTTTTTGGCGTCCGGGCGGCCCGCCGCGGACCCCGTCCCAACCCCAGCGCCGACCGAACGGTGCGGCTCCCGCGATTGCTGCGCAATCGCTGCCGCCGCCGCGGACGGACGCGCGTAGCGCGTTCGCCTTGGGCTGTGTCAAAGATGGGCCGCTGGTACAACCGGTCGGAGATTTTGGAGCGGCGGAGGGCGGGGCGACGTTGGAGAGAGGTGCTGTCCGCTTACTCGATCCTCGTCGTCGACGATGATCCGCTGGTGCTGGATGTCGTCGCCAAGATCCTGGCAGCGCCAGGTTGTACCGTGCTGACGGCACGGGACGGCGCCGAGGCGCTGCAAAAGCTCGGCGAGCGCAGCGTCGAGCTGATGATCACCGACCTGATCATGCCCGGTCTCGATGGCGTGCAGCTCGGCATCCAGGCCAAGCTCATGCATCCCTATCTGCACATCATCTACATCACCGGCTTCGCCGACATCGCGAAGCGGGCGCGATACGGCAGAGTGCTGCACAAGCCGATCCGCCTTGCGGAGCTCATCCAGACCGTCAAAAGCGAGATGATGGCGGCGTAGCTCTCGCGCGGGCGGTGCCGGCGTTTTGGCGTCCGGGCCGCGCTGCGGTAAACTCTTCCGGCACAGCCCAGGGAGGAGAGAATGGCGATGCTCGCCGACGCCGATGCCCGTGCCGCTATCCGCACCGAGGATGTCGAATATCAGCGCCAGGGCGGACGCGCCTTGCTGGCGCGGCTCTACCACCCGAGCGGCACCGGCCCGTTCCCGGCGGTGCTGCAGGTCCATGGCGGCGCCTGGACGAGCAAAGACCGCACCGATAACGACTACATCGCCAAGGCGCTGGCGCGGAGCGGCGTTCTCGTCGCTTCGATCGATTTCCGCATGCCGCCCGAAGCGGGCTATCCCGCTTCGCTCGCCGACATCAACCTCGCGACGCGCTGGCTCAAGGCGCGCGCCCTTCAGTATGGCAGCCGCGCCGATTGGGTCGGCGCGTTCGGCACCTCGAGCGGCGGCCATCAGGTGCTGCTGGCGGCGATGCGCCCCGACGATTCACGCTATCGCGCACTGCCGCTCGCGGAAGCGCCCGAGACCGATGCGCGGCTCGCCTTCGTCATCTCGGGCTGGGGCGTGCTCGATCCGGTGCTGCGCTATGGGCTCGCACAGAAGGCCAAGAATGCCGAGCTCGTCGCCAGTCACGACGCGTTCTGGGGCGGCGAGGCGGCGACCAGCGATGGCAGCCCGCCCGCCATCCTGGCGCGCGGCGAGCGCGTCTTCCTGCCACCCGCCTTGCTGTTCCAGGGCGATGCCGATGAGTGGGTCCCGACCGCGGTGACGGAAGGGCTGGTTGCAGCCTGGCGCAAAGCCGGGGGCGAGATCGAGCTCATCCTCTATCCCGGCGCCAAGCACGGCTTCATGACCGGCAAGCCCGACGCTCCCTATGCCGGGAAAGCGATCGCCGCGATGCAGGACTTCATTCGGCGGCATATGGGGTAGGGCGATCCGACTCAGGCGCTTTCGTTGTTCTTCGTTGCCCCTCCCCCCTTGAGGGGGAGGTCGGCAGCGCGTTAGCGCTGCCGGGTGGGGGGTGCGGCGCCCGGCTGTGTGTTGTGACTGCCGCAGTAGTCGGCAACGCCGAGCACGTAGATGACAATATTCTTTTTTGCGCGCTTCGCGCGCGTACCCCCTCCCAACCCTCCCCCTCATGGGGGGAGGGGCAATATCTGATTATCTGATTGCCTGACCTAATTGCCGTGCAGTCGCTCAGAACGCCGCCAGCCCCGTCTGTGCGCGGCCGAGGATGAGGGCGTGGATGTCGTGGGTGCCTTCGTAGGTGTTGACGGTCTCGAGGTTCATCACGTGGCG
>JASHUO010000077.1 GCA_030039975.1 Alphaproteobacteria bacterium | reverse complement strand
ATGGATGTGAACGGCAAGCCGTTCAAGGTCGTCAAATACGCCACCGACGTCACCGAGCAGGTGCGCGCGGCCAAGATCCTTCAGCTCGCCGTCCAGCAGACGCAGGAAGTCGTCACGTCGGCCAAAAACAACGATCTCAGCCGGCGCATCCCGCTCGAGGGCAAGACCGGCGAGATCGAGCAGCTCTGCGGCGGCGTCAACGGCCTCTTGGAGAGCATGACCTCCATCGTGACCAGCATTATCGACTCGTCGGGAACCATCGCCACCGCCGCGCGCGAAATCGCGATGGGCAACACCGACCTGTCGCAGCGCACGGAAGAGCAGGCCTCCAGCCTCGAAGAGACCGCGGCCAGCCTCGAAGAGCTCACGACCACCGTGAAGCAGAACGCCGACAACGCACAGCAAGCGAACAAGCTGGCGAGTTCGGCCTCAGACGTGGCGGTCAAGGGCGGCAAGGTCGTCAACGAAGTCGTCCAGACCATGGATGGCATCACGCAAGCCAGCCGCAAGATCGCCGAGATCATCGGCGTGATCGACGAGATCGCGTTCCAGACCAACATCCTCGCCCTCAATGCGGCGGTCGAGGCGGCGCGGGCCGGAGAGCAAGGCCGCGGCTTCGCCGTGGTCGCGGCGGAAGTCCGCAATCTGGCGCAGCGCAGCGCCAACGCAGCCAAGGAGATCAAAGCGTTGATCTCCGACTCCGTCAGCAAGGTCGATGCCGGCTCCAAGCTCGTCGACAGCGCCGGGAAGACGATGGAAGAGATCGTGTCGTCGGTGAAGCGGGTGACCGACATCATGGCCGAGATTTCTGCCGCTTCACAGGAGCAGAGCGCTGGGATCGAGCAGGTGAACACTGCCGTGACGCAGATGGACAAGATCACGCAGCAGAACGCGGCTCTGGTCGAAGAGGCGGCCGCCTCCGCCAAATCCATGGAAGAGCAGACCAGCGCGCTCTCGGACATGGTCGCCGTTTTCACCTTGGCCGAGGGCCAGCGCGCGGCGCAGAACGTCGCAAACCCGCGCGCGCCTTCGGTCGCCGCGACCGGCAACCCGGTGGTCGACGGCGCCGTGCGCAAAGTGGCGCGGCCCGCGCCGGCGCCGGCGCGTTCTGCCAAGGCGGAGAAGCCGGAGGCGGCAGAGGCCAAGCCGGCGCTCAAACGCCGCGCCGCGGGCGGGAATGGTGCCGACGCGGAGTGGCAGGAATTCTAGACCGCCCGCCGCGTCCAGCCGCTCCGACCGGCCGAGGCGCGCCGGCGCGGGCGGCGAGCGCGAGGCCGGGGGAGATCGCGATCAGGTGGATTGGCTGAATGCTGCCGCCTGATCGCACGCTCCGGTCCGCACGATATCTCGACGCCGCCCGCTCATCGCGAGCGATCGGAAATACGGCAGAAGTGTGAGCCATGCAGATCGCCCCGCAGAACGAGTTTCGCCTGCTCGAGCGCGACTTCCAGAAGATCGTCGAGCTCGTGCGGGAGCATGCCGGCATCGTTCTCGGCGAACGCAAGCGCGAGCTTGTCTATGGCCGGCTGTCGCGCCGGCTTCGCGAGCTCGGCTTCACCGATTTTTCCGACTACTGCGCGTATCTGGAAAGCCCGGAGGGCGAATCCGAACGCGGGATGATGGTGAACGCCATCACCACGAATCTGACCGGATTTTTCCGCGAGGCGCATCACTTCGAGTTCCTGGCCAAGGAAGTGCTTGCCGCCATGGCAGGATCGCGTTCGGCGACGGGTCGGCGACTGCGCATCTGGTCGGCCGGCTGCTCTTCCGGAGAGGAACCCTATTCGATCGCGATGACGGTGCGGGAGGCTCTCGGCGACGACGCCCGGTGGGACGCGAAGATCCTGGCGACGGATATCGATACCCAGATGGTCGCGACCGCAAAGGCCGGCCACTATCCCTCGAACCGCACCGAATCGATTCCGCCGGCGATGCGGCGAAAGTTCGTTCGCCCGATCGATGACGGTTCCATCGAGATGTCGGAAGCCTTGAAAGCAATGGTCGTGTTCAAGCCGCTCAACCTGTTCGATCCCTGGCCGATGCAGGGGCCGTTCGATGCGATCTTCTGCCGCAATGTGATCATCTATTTCGATACCGATGCAAAGCGCGCCCTGTTCGACCGTTTCGCGGAAATCCTGAAGCCGGGCGGCTGGATGTTCATCGGTCATTCGGAAAGCCTGTTCCGCCTCTCCGACCGGTTCCGCCATGTCGGACGGACGATCTATCGGAGGATTTCGTGAAGCCGTCGCCGTCGCCTCCCGAGCGCCGCCGTCCCACGGCGGAGGATCGGGCGATCTTCGACACGACGGTTCGCCGGTACCGCGATCTGCACTTCAATGCGATCGGCATCAAGGTCCTGCCCGGGGAGCATTACGTCAGTCAGTCCGCGGAAGAGATGATCGTCACCATCCTCGGGTCGTGTGTCGCTGCCTGCATTCGCGACCCGGCCGCCCGCGTGGGTGGCATGAATCACTTCATGTTGCCGGAAAGCCAGACGGGCGAGTGGGGAAAAGCGTCATCCAGCATGCGCTACGGCAATTTTGCGATGGAACGGCTGATCAACGACATTCTGAAGCTCGGCGGTCGCCGCAGCCATCTCGAGATAAAGGTGTTCGGCGGCGCCAATGTCCTCAGCAATGGCGCGACGATCGGGCATAAGAATGCCGAGTTCATCGAAGCCTATTTGAAGGCGGAAGGCCTGCCGATCGCGGCGCGACACCTCTACGGCGATCATCCGCGCCGCATCCATTATTTTCCGAGCACCGGCAAAGTGTCCCTGCTCGAGCTGCGGCGCGCGAAGGATCTCGAGGGCGTGAGCATCGAGCAAGACTACCGCGACACGCTCAAGAAGGCGCCGGTGGCCGGCTCCATCGAGCTGTTCGAATGAACGGGGGGTCGGGCATGCCCATTCGGGTTCTCATCGTCGACGATTCCGCGCTGATCCGCCAGTTGCTGACCGCCATCCTGGGCGGCGACAAGGAGATCGAGGTCGTCGGCGTCGCGCCGGATCCCATCGCCGCGCGCGACAAGATCAAGGCCCTCAATCCCGACGTGCTCACGCTCGACATCGAGATGCCGCGCATGGACGGGCTCAGCTTTCTCGAGAAGCTGATGGCGCTGCGCCCGATGCCGGTGGTCGTCGTCTCGACCTTGACGCAGAAGGGGGCCGATGCGGCGTTGCGCGCCCTGGAGCTGGGCGCGGTCGATTACGTCGCCAAGCCGCTCAGCGATATCCGTGAGGGGGTCTCGGCCCTCGGCGGCGAATTGATCGCCAAGGTCAAGGCGGCCGCTGTCGCGCGCATTTCGGCGCGCAGCCGCGGCCAGGTCGCGCGCAAGCCGCCCGTCTTCGACCACCGGCTGTCGACCGAAGGAAGGTTGGTGGCAGTCGGCGCGTCCACCGGCGGCGTCGAGGCGCTGCAGGAACTGTTCACGGCGCTTCCCGCCAATATCCCGGCGACCCTGGTGACGCAACACATGCCCGCGGGATTCACCGCATGCTTCGCCAAGCGTCTCGATGAGCGTTGCGCCATGACCGTGACCGAGGCCGCCGACGGCGTGCGCGTGCTCCCTGGTCACGTCTATATCGCGCCCGGAAACCGGCATCTCGAGCTGGTCCGGTCCGGGGCACACTATTTTTGCCATCTGCACGATGGCCCGCCCGTGTCCGGACATCGGCCTTCCGTCGATGTTTTGTTCAATTCCTTTGCCGCGGTCGCCGGCAAGAATGCCATCGGCGTCATCCTCACCGGCATGGGCAGCGACGGCGCGGCGGGTCTCCTCAAGATGCGGCAGGCGGGAGCGCGCACCATGGGGCAGGATGAAGCGAGCTGCCTGATCTACGGCATGCCGAAAGCGGCCAAGCGCTTCGGCGGCGTCGAGGCCGAATTTCCGCTGGCGAAGCTGCCGCAAGAGATCCTGGCTTGCGCGAGCTCCCCTCCGGCAAAGAGCGAAGCGGCCCGATGATCGGTTGGTCGCAGAAGCGGAAACCTGTGCCGGTCGCCGGCGCAGACGGCGCGGCGAAGGTCGTTCCGCCGCTGGCTGAGCTGCGCGCTTTGCAGGAGATGGCGCAGAGCGGGTCGACGGCGCGGGCGGCTCTCCAGCGCTGGGGGAGCTTCAGCTCGGTATTGGGCCGCATCGTCAAGAGCATCGTGCAGGAAGTCCGCGGCGCCATGAACGACATGGAGGCTGAAATCGGTACGGTCGTCAGCGCCTTTCGCGAAGTTGCCGGCAAGGCCAAGGCGCAGAGCGAGCGCGTCGGCAAATTGTCGAGCCTGGCGAGCGAAATTCAGGTCGATGGACAAACCGTGTCGCTCACCGAGACGACGGCGCTGTTGGATGAGGCACTCAGCGACAGCGTCTCGAAAATCGAATTCGCGTCGCGTCGCGCGGCGATGATGGTCAGCACGCTCGAAGAGATGACCCAGAGCCTGGGCCAGGTCGAACGCTGCATCGGGCAAGTGGATACGATCAACGGCCAAACCAACATGTTGGCGCTCAACGCCCGGATCGAGGCAAATCGCGCCGGCGAAGCGGGCAAGGCGTTCGCGGTGATCGCCAGTGAAATCCGCGAGTTGTCGCGGTCCACCCGTAGTCTTTCCGAGACCATGCGCGCCCAGATGGCCAAGCTCGTTGCCAGCGCGCGCAACAGCCACGAAGCGCTCCGGGCGGTGGCGAGCACCGACATGTCGTCGCTGGTTGTCGCCAAGGGCAAAGTCGATCAATTGGTCCAGGCGATGGTCGACCGCGGCTCAAGTTTGACCGAGATCGTCTCGGAGGCCGCGGTCGACGCCAAGAACATTACGCGGCAAATCGACCACATCATCACCGGCATGCAGTTCCAGGACCGCGTCACTCAGCGGCTGGAGCAGGTCACCGATACCCTCGCCGTG
>JASHUO010000829.1 GCA_030039975.1 Alphaproteobacteria bacterium | reverse complement strand
ACCGCCGGCAGGCCAGCCGGCTCGATATTGCCCATGTCCCAGCCCGAGCCCTTGACGCACAGCACCTCGACCTCTTCGTCGAGGAGATCGCGCATCACCGTCTTGACCGAGCTGTTGCCGCCGCCATGAAGGACGAGCTTGGGATCGCCGCCGAGCAGCCGCGTGGTGTAGACGCGCAGCGCCAGATCGCGCCCGATGCCTTTTTCGCCGTAGCGGACGATGAAACTGTCGGCGTCGCGATCGGACCAGAGGCTTTTCATTGTGGTTCTCTGCCGCGAATAGCATGCCCCCTCCCCCCATGAGGGAGAGGGTTGGGGTGGGGGGTCCGCCGGCACATCATTCGCCGGCAAGCCGCGCGCGCCGCTCGGGGAAGAGCGACAGCAGGCCCTCGCGCGACGCGGCGCAGAGGCCGCGCTCGGTGATGAGGCCGGTGACGAGCCGCGCCGGGGTCACGTCGAAGGCGTAATTGGCGGCGGCGCTGCCCTCGGGGACGAGGCGCACGCGCGCGGTGCCGCCGTCGGGCAAGCGGCCCGCGATCTCGGTGACTTCGCCGGGATCGCGCTCCTCGATCGGGATGTCGCGCACGCCATCCTCGATCGACCAGTCGATGGTCGGCGAGGGCAGCGCGACATGGAAGGGAACGCCATTGTCCTTGGCCGCCAGCGCCTTCAGATATGTCCCGATCTTGTTGGCGACATCGCCCGCGGCCGTGGTGCGGTCGGTGCCGGTGATGCAGAGATCGACGCGGCCATGCTGCATCAGATGGCCGCCGGCATTGTCGACGATCACGGTATGCGGGACGCCATGCTGCAGCAGCTCCCAGGCGGTAAGGCTCGCGCCCTGGTTCCGGGGCCGCGTCTCGTCGACCCAGACATGGACGGGAATGCCCGCTTCATGCGCGGCATAGATCGGCGCCAGCGCCGTGCCCCAATCGACCGTCGCCAGCCAGCCGGCATTGCAATGGGTCAGCACCTCGACCGGCCGCCGCTTCGCCTCTCTCAGCCAGACCGCTTCGATGAGCT
This sequence comes from Alphaproteobacteria bacterium, assembly GCA_030039975.1. Lineage (GTDB taxonomy): Bacteria > Pseudomonadota > Alphaproteobacteria > ATCC43930 > CGMCC-115725 > DAHUYF01. The sequence continues at coordinate 6,955 of JASHUO010000829.1, read as the reverse complement.
TGCGGCCATGGCGGCCCATGGCGCGGTTGAGCGCCACATCCTCCTCGGCAATCTCGCCGGCGCGGCGCCAGGCTGCCGCCGCGCGCTCGCCTTGCGGCAGCGGGCGCAGCAGCGTGCCCATCTCTTCGATCGCCCAGCGCAGATTGACCGCGGTCGGCCGCGTCGCCAGCAGCAACGCCGAGGCGGCATCGAGCGCGGTATCCGAAGCATCGCGCCGCATCGCCAGCGCCATGCCGTAGGCCGCGGTGGCGCCGATCAGCGGCGCGCCGCGCACCAGCATGGCGCGGATGGCATGCGCCGCCGCCTCCGGCGTCTCGAGCCGCACCGTCGCCAGCTGGTGCGGCAACAGCGTCTGGTCGATGATGCCGACCGCACCATCTGGCTCGGCCCAGATGGTGCGCATCGGCTTGCCGGCGACCTTCATGGCGCGTCTCCTGCGGTCATCGCTTGAGGACGCGGCCCGCGACCGCGTCGAGTTTCGCCACCATCGCGGGATCGCGCGCCTCGGGCGCGGTGATGATGGCGTTGTCGAGGGCGTGATGACAACCCTGCGGGCAATCGCCCGGCTGGCGGCCGAGCAGCGGCACGACGGATTTGACCAGCGCACGGGCGCGATCGGCATTGGCGAGCAGAACGCCGACGATCATCTCGACGGTGACATGATCGTGGTCGGGATGCCAGCAATCGAAATCGGTGACCATGGCGACGGTGGCGTAGCAGAGCTCCGCCTCGCGCGCGAGCTTTGCTTCCGGCATGTTGGTCATGCCGACCACGGCGGCGCCGAGGCCGCGATGCATCTGGCTCTCCGCCAAGGTCGAGAATTGCGGCCCTTCCATGCAGAGATAGGTCCCGCCGCGATGCATCGGCAAGCCGCACGCCGCGCCGGCGGCGGCGAGCGCGTCGCCGAGGCGCGCGCAGACCGGATGGCCGAAGGCGACATGCGCGACGAGGCCGGTGCCGAAGAAGCTCTTGTTGCGCGCGAAGGTGCGGTCGATGAACTGGTCGACCAGCACGAAGGCGCCGGGCGGCAGCTCGGCCTTGAGACTGCCGACGGCCGAGAGCGAGATCACCGCGGTGGCGCCGGCGCGCTTCAGCGCATCGATATTGGCGCGGAAATTGATCTCGGAGGGCGGGATGCGGTGGCCGCGGCCGTGGCGCGGCAGGAAGACGACGCGGGTGCCGGCGAGCGTGCCGAAGCAGAGCTCGTCCGAGGGCTCGCCGAAGGACGAGGCGACGCGCCGCCATTCGACATCGACGAGCCCATCGATCTGATAAAGCCCGCTGCCGCCAATGATGCCGATGACCGGACTGGAGACCATGACCCAAACGCTCCCGGATTGCGCAAAGCGCCAGTCTTCCAGCCGGGCGCGGTCAGGGCAACTGCGAAAGTGGCGGCGTTACCCGCGCGCGGAGATGCCAAGGCAAAGCCGCGACCACCCGATGGCTTCCCGCTTTCGCGGGAATGACGGAATACTTTGATTTTACTTTAGTATTCGTCACCCTCGCGAAAGCGGGGGTCCATCTCGAAACAGCAAGAACGGCATCCAGCCGGCGATCAGTGCACGTCGGCCCAGATCTGGCGCTTGGCGGCGTAGAGGATCCCGGTCATCACCAGCAGGAAGATCAGCACCTTGGCGCCGGTGAATTTCCGCTCTTCCATCGTCGGCTCGGAGGCCCAGGTGAGGAAGGTGGCGACGTCATGCGCCTCTTGCGGCAAGGTCGCCTTGGTGCCATCGGCGTATTTCACATCGTCCCCGGCGAGCGGCTGCGGCATGGCGATCTGGTTGCCGGGGAAATAGATGTTGTAGTTCATATTCGCCGACATCTTGAACCCGGCCGGCGGCTCTTTGAAGCCCTGCAACAAAGCGTCGACGTAATCGGCGCCGCCGCTGAGCCCTTTGATCGGGCTGCTGTCGGCGCGCGCCTTGATGATGAGCGAGAGATCGGGGGGCAGCGCGCCGTTGAGCGCCGCGCGCGCCGCCTTCTCGTTCGGGAAGGGCGGCACGAAGGCGTCCGAAGGCCGGCCGGGGCGCTGATACATCTCGCCCTGATCATTGGGGCCGTCGGTCACCTGCTTGCTGGCGGCGATCGCCTTCACCTCCTCCTCGGTATAGCCGATGCCGACGAGATCGCCGTAATGCAGCAGGTTCATCGAGTGGCAGTGCGAGCAGACTTCTTCATAGACCTGGAAGCCGCGTTGCGCCGCGGCGCGGTCGAAGGTGCCGAAGGGGCCGCTGAAGGACCAGGAGTTCTTCGGGATCGGCTGCGCCTCTTGCGCGCGCGCCGGCGCCGCGCCCAGCGCCAGAAGAGCCGCGCAGGCCAGCCAAAGCACGAGTTTCGACATCAGGGCTTCTCCATCGGCGTCGAGGCGCCGGCAAGGCGCGCGCCGCCCTTCCGGGTCACTGCGGCGCTGATACTGGTGGGCAGCGGCAGCGGCCGCTCGAGCCAGCCGATCACCGGGAAGAGCACGATGAAATGGATGAAGTAGTAAAGCGTCGCGACCCGGCCGGCGACGATGAACCAGCCTTCGGGCCGATTGGCGCCGACATAGCCGAGCACGAGCACATCGATGACCAGGAGCCAGAACACCCACTTGTAGACCGGGCGGAAGCGAGCGCTGCGCACGCGCGAGGTGTCGAGCCAGGGCAGGAAGAAGAGCACGCCGATGGCGCCGAAGAGGCAGAGCACGCCCGCGAGCTTCGCCGGGATGAATAGGATATCCGGCACCGAGCGCAGGATGGCGTAGAACGGCAGGAAGTACCATTCAGGCACGATCTCCGGCGGCGTCTGCAGCGGGTTGGCCTGCACGTAGTTCTGCGTGTCGCCGAGCGCGTTCGGCATATAGAAGACGAAGATGGCGTAGATGATCAGGAACACGCCGAGCCCGAACATGTCCTTGATCGTGTAGTAGGGATGGAAGGGGATGCTGTCCTGCGGCCCCTTGCGGTCGATGCCGAGCGGGTTGTTCGAGCCGTGCTGATGCAGCGCGATGAGATGCAGGCCCACGACGCCGACGATGACGAAGGGCAGGAGGTAGTGAAGCGAGAAGAAGCGGTTCAGCGTCGGGTTGCCGACCGCGAAGCCGCCCCACAGCCAGGCGACGATCTTGGGCCCGATCACGGGCAGCGCCGAGAACAGGTTGGTAATGACGGTGGCGCCCCAGAAGCTCATCTGCCCCCAGGGCAGCACATAGCCCATGAAGGCGGTCGCCATCATCAGCAGCAGGATGATGACGCCCAGCATCCACAGCAGCTCGCGCGGCTCCTTGTAGGAGCCGTAATAGAGGCCGCGGAAGAGGTGGATGTAGACGACGATGAAGAAGAAGGATGCGCCGTTCATGTGGATGTAGCGCATCAGCCAGCCGAAATTCACGTCGCGCATGATGCGCTCGACGGAATCGAAAGCCATGGTCGCGTTCGGCGTGTACTGCATGGCGAGGAAGATGCCGGTGACGATCATGATCACGAGCATGATCCCGGACAGCGAGCCGAAGTTCCACCAGTAGCTCAGGTTCCGCGGCGTCGGATAGTCGTAGAGCTCATGCTGCATGAAGGTGAAGACCGGCAGCCGGTGGTCGATCCAGCGCACGATCTTGCTTTGGCTTTGATTGCCGGGCGCGTTCATGGCGTGGCCCTTCTACAGCTGTTCGACGTCATTGAGGTCGAAACTCGATCCCGCCGGATTCTCGCCGATCCGCACGACGGTGTTGCTGACGAAATTGTAGGGCGGGACCGGCAGATTGTACGGCGCGGGCACGCCCTGGAAGACGCGGCCGGCAAGATCGTAGCGCGAGCCGTGGCACGGGCAGAAATAGCCGCCCGGCCAATCCGGACCGAGCGTCCCGCCCGGCTGCGGCGTGAACTCCGGGATGCAGCCGAGATGCGTGCAGATGCCGACGAGCACGAGATATTCCGGCTTGATCGAGCGGTGCCAGTTCTTGGCGTAGTCGGGTTGCTGATCGACCGCGGACTCGGGATCGCGCAGGCGGTTCAGCACCGCTGCCTCCTGCAGCGACTTGAGCTCGGGCGCCGTGCGGTTGACGACGAAGATCGGCCGGCTGCGCCACAGCACCACGATCTGCTGCCCCGGCTGGAGATGCGAGAGATCGACATCGAGCGGTGCGCCGGCGGCCAGCGTATCCCTGGCGGCGTTCATGCTGTCGATCAGCGGCCAAGCCGCAATCGCCGCGCCGATGCCGGTCACGACGGTCGCCGCGATCTGCAAGAAATCGCGCCGCGTCGCCGAAACATGCGCGTCCATCGGCTTCGGTTGCGCCGTATCCGCCATCAGGCCACCTCTTCCATAGTCCTGGACCGGGCCGAAAATTCCCCCGCCGGGTCAGGATGCAGACGGCGCGCAAGCTAACCTGTTGAACGCTCACCGCTATGCGACATCCTGCCGCAGAATGGGCAGATTCCGCGCGTGGCGCCTGGAGATGGCGCGCTATAGTCGCATCCGCCCAGGCCTCGACCACCGGACCCGATGCGGCTTGCCCTTTACGAGCCCGATATCCCGCAGAATGCCGGCGCGCTGCTGCGGCTTGGCGCTGCGTTGGGGGTGGCGGTCGATATCATCGAGCCCGCCGGCTTCCTCTTGAGCGATCGGCGGCTGAAGCGTGCCGGAATGGACTATATCGGCGCCGCCGAGCTCAGGCGCCACCAATCATGGGCGAGCTTTCGTGCCTGCTGCACCGGCAGGTTGGTATTGCTTACCACCAAGGCGAGCCTTGTCTATCACCGCTTCGCTTTCCGCTCGGACGATATACTGCTGGTGGGGCGTGAAAGCGCCGGTGTACCTGAATCGGTGCATGCCGCCGTGGACGCCCGACTGCGCATTCCGCTCAAGCCGGGGTTGCGCTCGATCAATGTGGCGCTCGCCGCCGCCATCGTATTGGGCGAGGCGCTGAAGCAGACCGACCAATTTCCGAAGGAAGCGCCATGACCGCCGATGCCACCGACGTCGAGACCTTGAAGCGGCGCGCTGCGCAATGGTTCGAGGCGCTGCGCGACCGGATTTGCGCCGCGTTCGAGACGATCGAGGACGAGTGCGGGGCGGCGCGGCCCGGCGATGGCATCCCCGGGCGGTTCGAGCGGCGCGAATGGCAGCGTCCGGGCGGGGGCGGCGGTGTCATGGCGGTCATGCGGGGCCGCGTCTTCGAGAAGGTAGGCGTCAATGTGTCCACCGTCTGGGGCGAATTCTCGCCGGAGTTCCGCGGCCAGATCCCCGGCGCGGCGGAGGATCCGCGCTTCTGGTCGAGCGGCATCTCGCTGGTGGCGCATCTGTGCTCGCCGCTGGTGCCGGCCGTGCATATGAACACGCGCCACATCCGCACCACCAAGAGCTGGTTCGGTGGCGGCGCCGATCTGACGCCGATGTATCCGAACGAGGCCGATGCGCGCGATTTCCACGCCGCGCTCAAAGCGGCCTGCGATGCGCATGATCCGAGCTACTATCCGCGCTACAAGCAATGGTGCGACGAATATTTCTTTCTGCCGCATCGCAACGAGCCGCGCGGCGCCGGCGGCATCTTCTATGACTACCTCGACAGCGGCGATTGGGAGCGCGATTTCGCCTTCACCCGCTCGGTCGGTGAAGCCTTCCTCGCGATCTATCCGCGTCTCGTCCGCCGCCACATGCTCGAGCCCTGGACCGAAGAACAGCGCCGCCACCAGCTCATCCGCCGCGGCCGCTATGTCGAGTTCAACCTGCTCTACGACCGCGGCACCGTCTTCGGCCTCAAAACCGGCGGCAATGTTGAGGCGATCCTCATGTCGCTCCCGCCCGAGGTGAGATGGCCCTAGGCGAACGAGCAAAGCGCGTTCGTCCGCGGCCGTGCCGACTGGCCGCCACCATCGCCCCCAATTCCCCGCCGATTCCGGATAGCGCCACCCCGCGTCTCCGCCCATCCTCGCCCCACCCCAGCGACGAGGAGCCCCCCATGGCGCGCGCCTACTACAGCACCGTCTTCGACAACCCCGCCACCCGCGTCTGGGCCGCGGTCCGCGACTTCGGCAATTACCGTCTCTGGCTTGACGAGGTCAACGAAAGCGAAGTCGAGGAAGGCCGCCCCGGCGACGCCGTCGGCGCCGTGCGCCGCGTCCGCATCGGCGACACGCTGATCCGCCAGCGGCTTCTGGCGCATTCCGACCTCGAACGCTGCTACAGCTATGAATTCTGCGGCACGCCGCGTTTTCCCGTCCGCCACTACATCGCGACCATCCGCGTGACGCCGATCGTCGACAGCGACAGAGCCTTCATCGAATGGTCGGCGAGCTTCGATTGCGCCGCCGACGAGCACGAACATTGGACAGGGTTTTTCGCCAAGTCCTTCGCCACCTGGCTCAGCGCGTTGCGGCGGCATCTCAGTGCATAGGCGCTCACCTACATTTCCTCCGGTGGCCGGCGGTGGCGGAAGCTGGCGAGCAGCAGCACGTCGTAGATCACTTTGAGCGCGCCCGCCGCAACCAGCGGCCAGCCGAAGCTCGACAGTCCCAGCGACCAGCCGGCAGCGACAGGGCTTGCCGCGGCGGCGAGGCTGCGCGGCACCGAGGTGATGCTTGCCGCCGCGGCGCGCTCATCCGGCGTCACCACCGCCATGATGTAAGAGGTGCGCGTCGGCACATCCATGCTGGAGAGCGCGCTGCGCATCAGCAGCAAGGTCAGCGCCAGCGCCAGGTTGGGCGCAAACGGCGCCAGGATCAGAAACAGGTTCGACGGCAGATGCGTCCACACCATGGTGTTGACGAGGCCGATGCGCCGCGAGAGCGGCGTCGCCGCGAGAAATGACGCCGCCGCAAGCACATTGCTCCAGAAGAAAAAATTGCCGGCGGCGGCGAGCGACAGGCCGAAGCGGTCGAACAGCCAAAGCGCCAGCAGCGACTGAACGATGAAGCCGCCACCGAAGGCGTCGAGGCTGAACAGCGCCGCGAGCAGCATTACAAAGCGGCGCGACGGG
>JASHUO010000828.1 GCA_030039975.1 Alphaproteobacteria bacterium | reverse complement strand
CCGACGCTGTTCATCGTCCTCATCGGACCGGCGATCATTCAGGTCATGGCGACGATGAAGCCCTGACCTTCCCCGTGTCTTTGTCTTTGCGCAAGCGGCAGTGACCCATACGTGGTAAGCGATTCGGCGGCCTTGTTGACCGGCTCCTGACCAGACCGCGCAAGAACCGTAGCACCCGCCGCGACGGAAGGTAGACTTCGGTGCATCGAACTCAAGTGCCGATTGGCCTCTTTCCCTCCGGACGCGCCCGTGGACCAGACCTCAGCGCCCGCGCACCGTCGCGGCGGACTGGCCGAACAGGATCTTCGCCGCATCCGGATTGTTGGCGGGCACGGCTTGGAATTCCTTCGCGCGGGCATAGGCACGCTCGGTCGCCGGCCGCGCCTTGATCGCTTCGAACCAACGCTTCAGGTTGGGGAAATCCTCGAGCTTCTGGCCCTGGCGCTCATAAGGTACGACCCAGGGATAGCTCGCCATGTCGGCGATCGAATAGGCGCCGGCGATGAACTCGCGATCCGCGAGGCGCTTGTCCAGAACCGCATAGAGCCGGCTTGTCTCCTTGACATAGCGGTCGACGGCGTAAGGAAGCTTCTCCGGCGCGTATTGCGAGAAGTGGTGATTCTGTCCGGCCATGGGACCGAGCCCGCCCATCTGCCAGAACAGCCATTGCACCACCTCGAAGCGGCCGCGCAGATCCTTGGGCAGGAACCTGCCGATCTTCTCCGCGAGATAGAGGAGGATGGCGCCGGATTCGAACACGCTCACCGGCGCACCGCCGCCGGGTGGATCGTCGTCCACCAAGGCCGGCATGCGATTGTTCGGCGAGATCTTCAGGAAGTCGGGCTTGAACTGCTCGCCCTTGGCAATATTGACGCCGTGCAGCTGGTAGGGCAGCCCGGCCTCCTCGAGGAACAGGGTGATCTTATGACCGTTCGGAGTCGGCCAGTAATAAAGCTGGATCACGGCTTCGCCTCCCTCCTGGTGGATCGCTTCCATCGCGAGAAAGCGCCACTATGAGACCGTGCCGCGCCGGGCGGCAAGCGCCGCTCTCAGCGTTTTGATCAACCCAGCCATGACCCTACCCGGGTCGACGGCAGTCATGACGCTGCCCATGACCGCGATGCCCGCCGCGCCGGCGGCGATGCATGACGCGGCGTTGCCGTCATCGACGCCGCCAAGCGCGATGATGTCGAGCGCGCTCGCGGCGGCGGCGCTCGCCAGCCGGTGGACGCCGAGCGCCGGGCCATAGCCGGGCTTGCTCGCGCTCAGGAAGATCGGGCTGAGCGTCGCGTAATCGGCGCCCGCCGATGCCAGCGCGGCGATCTCGTCCTCGTCATGGGCCGAACCGCCGATCAACGCTTTCGCCCCCAAGGCGCGGCGCGCCGCAAGCGGCAGGATACCGGCCGGAAGGTGCAAGGCGCCGGCACCCATCGCGCACGCGGCCGCCACATCCTCATGCACGCCGACGACGGCGCCGTAGCCGCGGCCGAGAGCGACCAGCCGCGCCAGCAGCGCCGCTCGCGACACAGGATCAAGGTCCTTCTCGCGCAAGCTGAGCCAACGGCCGCCGGCGACGAAGACCGCTGCCGCGATGTCTTCGAGCGGCCGCCGCGCCTGGCGCCGGTCGGTGATGACGAGGATCGGCGGATCGGGGAGCGTCAACCGCCGACAAGGCCGAGCTGCGGGCTCGACGGCTCGGCCTGGCTGCGTTTGGGAATGCGTCCGGCGAGCCGGGCTTCGCGGCCCGCCGCGACGGCAAGGCGCATCGCCCGCGCCATACGCCGCGGATCATGCGCCTTGGCGACCGCGGTGTTGAGCAGCACGCCGTCGCAGCCGAGCTCCATCGCCTGTGCCGCATCGGAGGCGGTGCCGATCCCGGCATCGAGAATGACCGGCACGGGGCTCGTCGTGCAGATCCGCTCGATCGCATAGGGATTGATGATGCCGAGTCCGGTGCCGATCGGCGAGCCCAACGGCATCACCGCGGCGGCGCCGAGATCGGCGAGCTTACGGCAGGTCACAGGATCGTCGTTGCAATAGGGCAGCACGGTGAAGCCGTCCTTCACCAGCTCCTCGGTCGCGCGCAGCAGCTGCTCGACGTCGGGGTAGAGCGTCTCGCGATCACCGATCAGCTCGAGCTTGATCCAACTCGTGCCGAGCGCCTCGCGCGCCAGATGCGCCGTCAGCACGGCATCGCGGACCGTGGCGCAGCCGGCGGTATTGGGTAGCAGCGAATAGCGGCCGCCGACGAGATCGACGAGGCTTTCGGCATAGGGCTCGAGGCTGATGCGGCGGATGGCGACAGTGACCAGCGCGGGCTCGGCCGCCGCGAGCGCGTCCAGCATCATCTGCTGATTTGGGTACCCTGCAGTGCCGAGCAGCAGGCGCGAAGCAAAGCCGCGATCGGCGATCGAGAGTGCGTCGGCCGTGTCGCCAGTAGTGCCACCCATGCTTTCCTCACCCGCCGCCGAACGGCTTAACGATCTCGATCTCGTCGCCGGCGGCGAGCGCGCGCTCGCGCCAGGCGCCGGCCGGAACGACGACGCCGTTCACCGCCACCGCCACGCCGCGGTTGCCAACGATGCCGCGTGACGCGAGCAGATCGCTCACCGTCGCAGATTGAAGCGGCTCGTCACGACCGTTGATGCGGATGCGCGCACTCATGCCTCCTCCTTCAGCGGCGCAGCAAAGCGATCGATGGCGAAGGGACGGATCGCCGCATCCAGCTCGCCGCGCAGGATGAACCGGCTGAGCGCATCGGCCGTAGCCGGCGTCAGCAGAATGCCATTGCGATGATGCCCGGTGGCGAGCACGAGGCCGTCGACCGCGCTTGGCCCGAGCAGCGGCGCGTCATCGCGCGAGCCCGGGCGGAAGCCGACCCACATCTCGTCGATCGCCAGCTCCTCGACGCCGGGGAGCGCACGCCACACGCCCTCCAGCAAGGCGAACACGCCGCCTGCCGTCAGCGCAGAGTCGAAGCCGCGCTCCTCGGTAGTCGCACCGACGATGAGGCGCCCGTCGCGGCGCGGCACGAGATAGGCCCGCGGCGCCCACACGACATGGCGCAGGAGCGGCGCTGCCGGATCCATGCGCAGCGCCAGCATCTGCCCTTTGATCGGCCGCACCGGCGGCAGCGCCGCGCGCGGCAGGCCCGCAATCTCCGTCGACCAGGCGCCCGCCGCGAGCACGACGACATCGGCGGCATGGCGGCTCTCGCCCACCCGCACCGCGGTGACACGCCCGCCGGCGATCTCGACGGCGCTCACCGGCGCATGCTCGTGCAGCGCACCGCCGGCGGCGAGAAAGGCGCGGCGCAGCGCCGTCACCAGGCGGCGATTGTCGACCTGATGGTCATGCGGGCTGAACACCGCCGCGGCCAGACCAGGATGGAGATGCGGCTCGCGCCGCCGCGCCTCGGCGCCACTCAGCCATTCGAGCGCGACGCCGAGCGAGCGCTGGAAATCGAAATGGAAGCGGAGCTGCGCGACGTCGTCCCGCGTCAGCGCGATCGCCAGAGTGCCCTCGCCGCGATAATCGACCGCGATTCCCGAAGCCGTTTCGAGCGCGGCGGCAAAGCCCGGCCAGAGCTCCTGGCTCAACCGATTGAGCCGGTACAGCGCTTCTTCGCCGGGCTCAGCCTCGATGCCCGCAGCCAGCATACCCGCCGCCGCCCAACTCGCGCCATGCCCGGTCTCGCCGCGCTCGAACAGCGTGACGCGGCATCCGCCAGCGGCGAGGCGCCAGCCGATCGACAGGCCGATGGCACCGCCGCCGATGATGGCGACGCTCGGACCCGATGCTGGAATGGAGGATGGATCCTGAATGGCGGGCTCCCTTCGCTGGTATTACCCAGACAGGTTCCGTGGGTATGATCTCAGCCGGCAGACGCGCCGGCACCCCAGCCGTGAGCCCAATGTGAGCCCGCGGACGCCATCCTGCAAGAGCTTTCTCGGTAGAGCGCCCGGCGCTCCAGCGGCCGGCCAAAGCCCGGCGTGGCGCCTTTTCGGCGCCTTTGCCTAGGCTCGACTCGCCTTCTTCAGATGCACGACCATCGCCGGCACCTGCTCCGCCTCGCGCATGTGGCGCGCGGCGGCCGCAGCCTCGTCCGCATTGGCATAGCCGCCGGCACGGACGATGAACCAGTCGCGCCCGTCGCTGTCGCGGTTGTGCACGAC
>JASHUO010000827.1 GCA_030039975.1 Alphaproteobacteria bacterium | reverse complement strand
CGGCAACGGCGCCGGGCGCCCAACCGGTACCAGCGGCCGCCGCCGCGACCAAGCCGCCGCCGGCCGTGGCCAATACGCCGGCGATGCCGCCGCAGAACATCGAGACGCTGCCCTCCAGCACGGCAACCTCCGTCCTCGGCCGGAAGGTGCGCGATGCCGCCGGCGCCGATATGGGGCCGGTCGTCGATGTGCTGGTCGACCGCAACGGCATTCCGCTCGGCGCGGTGATCGATTTCGGCGGTTTTCTCGGCGTCGGCACGCGCAAGATCGCCATCGACTGGCAATTGCTGCAATTCAACCCCGACGATCCGAACGCCCCCATCCTGCTGGCGCTGACCCGTCCCCAGGTCCAGGCGGCGCCCGAGTACAAGCCTGGGAGCAACGAGGTACAGCTGGTCGGCCCGCCCGCGGCCGAAGGGCGATCTGCCGCGCCCGCCGCACCCAACCCGGGCAAATGAACGGGCATCGGTTTGGTACAGCAGGCGTATGACGCAAAGCTCGCCGCGACGACGGTGCCGCCTACGGCAGAGCGCAGCCTCGACTGGCTGAACCTCTTTGTCGCCAACATCCAAACCGGCTTCGGTCCCTTCATCGCCGTCTATCTGACGACGCATAACTGGACCCAGACCGCGATCGGCTTCGCGCTGAGCCTCGGCACCATCACCGCGATGGTGAGCCAGGTGCCGGCCGGCGCGCTGGTCGACGCGACCAGACACAAAAGCCGCGTCGCCGCGGCGAGCATCATCGCCTTCACCGCGAGCGCGCTGCTCTTTGCCATGCGGCCGACGCCGCTCTTCGTCTACGTCGCCGAGATCCTGCACGGATTTTCCAGCTGTACGCTCGGGCCGGCCATTGCCGCGATGAGCCTCGCCATCGCCGGTTCCGCCGCTTTCGGCGTCCGCCTCGGCCGCAATGCGCGCTACTCCTCGATCGGCAACGGGCTCGGCGCCATCCTGATGGGCGCCTGCGGATACTACGTCTCGAGCCAATCGGTCTTCGTCCTGACGGCCGCTCTGACCCTGCCGGCCATCATCGCGCTGGTGCCGCTGTCCAGCCTCGACGAGCAGATGGAGCGCCGCCAGGAACGCCGGGTACACAAGGAGACGGTCCGCCACGTCCTGGCTGATGGTCGGCTGCTGATCTTCGCCGTCTGCGCCATGCTCTTCACCCTCGCCAATGCCGCGCTGCTGCCCCTGGTGAGCAGCGAGGTCACCAAGCGCGCGGGCGGCATCGCAAGCCTGCTCATCGCCGCTTGCATCGTACTGCCGCAGCTCATCGTAGCGCTGTTCTCGCCAAAGGTGGGGCGCCTCGCCCAATCGCGCGGCCGGCGCTTGGCGCTGCTGATCGGCTTCGCCATGCTGCCGCTGCGCGGCGTGCTCTTCGCGCTGACGACCAATCCGGCGGCGGTGGTGCTGATCCAGGCGCTCGACGGCATCGCCGGCGCGTGCTTCGGCGTGCTGGTGCCGCTCGTCGTCAGCGACGTCGCCGGACGGACCGGCCATTTCAACCTGTCGCTGGGGTTCGTCGGCGTGGCGATCGGCATCGGCGCCACCTTCAGCACGACGCTGGCCGGCTGGATCGCCGATCGCTTCGGCGACCCCGCTGCGTTCTGCGCGCTGGCTGCGACCGGACTCTTGGCCACGCTGATCATCCTCGGCGCAATGCCGGAGACCCGGCCGGCGGTGGAGGATTGAGCGTCGCTCGCTGCTTGTTCCGCTAGGAGCAGGGCAAATAAACTCGCCCGCTGTTTCACGGGAACGGCGGAATAGTCTGATCTTGCTGATCGTATTCGTCGCTCCCGCGAAAGCGGGGGGCCATCACGACGCCGCACCATCGCGATGAACGGGAGGACCGTCATGCGCTCACAAGCCTTCATTCTTGCCGCCGTGCTGCTCCTCGTCGCCGGGCCGGCCTTCGCCGGCGCGCAACAGGAGGCCAACAAGAAGACCGTCATCGCCTTCTACGAGGCCGGCCTCAATCAGAAGGACTTTGCCAAAGCGGCGCAGTATTTCGGGCCGCGCTACATTCAGCACAATCCCAACGCCGCCGACGGGCCGGAAGGGTTCAAGCGCTTCGTCGAGTTCCTGCGCGAGAAGTTCCCGCAGTCGCATAGCGAGATCAAGCAGGTCTTCGCCGATGGCGACTATGTCATCCTGCACGTCCATGCCGTGCGCGAGCCGGGTACGCGCGGCAATGCGATCGTCGATATCTTCCGCCTCGAGAACGGCAAGATCGTCGAGCATTGGGATGTCGTGCAGCCGATCCCGGAGCACGCCGCCAACGCCAATGGCATGTTCTGACCCGCGCCGCAATTCGACGCGCAAAGCGGATAGAGCGCTACGGCGCGGTCGTGCGAGAAAGCGGGACCTCACGCAAGGAGAGTCCCGATGAGCTTTCGCATTTCCGGTCTTCCGGTCACGCCGTTCCAGCCGCTCTTCGCGCTCGACGATGCCGCGCTCCTGGCGCAAGGCGCGCGGCGCTGCCTTGCGCCGATGGCGGGGGCGCGCATGCCGTGCCGGGTGAGTCTGCGCTATACTCCGGCCGGCGAAACCGCGATCCTTCTCGCTTATCGGCATCAGCCTTCGCCGCACTCGCCCTTCCGCGCCTCGGGGCCGATCTTCGTCCGCGAAACGGCGCGGGAGACCTTCGATCGCATCGACGAGCTGCCAGAGGTGCTCGCCCAGAGCAGCGCGCTGTCGCTCCGCGCCTATGACGGCGAGGATATGATGGTGGATGCCGATGTCCTCCCCGGCAGCGCCGTTGCTCCCGCCATCGAGCGCATGCTGGCGCGCCAGGACGTCGCCTATCTCCACGCCCATTTCGCGCCGCGCGGCTGCTACCTCGCCCGCATCGATCGCGTGTGAGCCCAAACGCGCTCGCTTGCCGAGGGGTAACCGTCGGATTGGGGCGCAGCGAAATGCCTGAGACAGAGCAGAGGCTCGTCGACCCCACCTCACCCCAACCCTCTCCGCCCCATCGGGGCGGAGAGGGGGACAACACGGCCGGTCCTCATGCGGTGGCCGTGGCGATTTTCTTCACCGGCGAGATCGTGCTCTCGCGCATGCTCTACCGGATACATCTGCGCGACGAGCCCTATTGACGCCGGGTCAGCCGCAGCGCAGATGGTGCAGGGTGATTTCCGGCGGGCAATTGAGACGTACGGGGACCACGCTCGTACCCACCCCCACCGAGGTGTAGCCGCTCATCCCGTGATAGCGCCAGGCGCCCGCGCCGAGCCGCCGCGGCAGCACTGCATCGAGGGTGATCGGAATCGAGCCGGGCAGGCAGATCTGCCCGCCATGGGTATGGCCGCTGAGCAGCAGATTGAACGCGGCATGTGCGGCCTGGCGATAGATTTCCGGCGTGTGCGACAACAGGATCGAGAAGGCGCCCTCCGGAATTGCCGCGCCGGCCTTCTCGATATTGTCGACCCTGAAATAGTGCGCGTCGTCGATGCCGGCGAGATAGATCTGCTGATCGCCGCGCGCGATCGTCTCGCACTCATTCAGCAGCATCCTGATGCCCATGGCTTCGAGGCCGGGGACCATTTGGATCGTGTCGTGATTGCCGAGCACGGCATAGACCGGCCCACCGATCCGCGCTTTGACGCGGGCGATGCCGTCCAGGGTCGGCCCGAACGAGCCGAAGGTCTTGCCGCGATAGTCGCCGGTCAGAACGCAGAGATCATAGCGGAGGCCGCCCAGCAATTCGACGAGGCGTCGCATCGCGCCCTCGCTGATGTCGACATGCAGATCGCTGAGGTGAAGGATGGTGAAGTCGTCGAAGGCGGCCGGCAAGCCGTCGGAAACGACCTCGTTATGGCGGACAAGAACGCGTTCCGCATTGCGCCGCGCGCGCCAATAGAGCCCGGTCAGCTTCAGCGTGTTCCGTATGAGCGCCGCCGCGGCTGGGAAATTCTCGATATGGAAGAAATTAAGGCCTTGGCCGAAGAGCTGCGCCTCGTGGTCGGTTTCGATGCCCAATCGCTGCCGGGCGTGCAAGCGTCCAAGACGCTGCTCCAGCCTCCGCAAAATCTCTTTGTCCATGACCCGGGGGCGCCCGATGTTCTGCGCAACCGGGCAAGGATGGGATGGCGCTCGACCGCCGGTCAAGCGCACCCCCTCGGATTCGTCGCGCTGCGGTGCGCAGAAGCGCCCGCCGTGGCGGGTCGGCGCGCCTATTCCACCTTTTGGCTGAGCGGCTTGCCTTTGGCGATGATGAAGAACTCGGTGGTGCGCGCCGGCTTGTCGGTGAGATTCTGGGTGCGATGCACGGTCATCGGCGGGATGTGCAGCACCTGGCCTGCCTTGAGCACATGCTCGCCATCGCCGTCGACGGTGATTTTGATCTCGCCCTCCTGCACCGTCGTGTACTGGTCACCGTAATGGAAATGCCGGCCGCTATCCGCGCCGGGCGGCTGCACGACGTTCAGCACCTTCACCTCACGGCTGGCATCGCCGGTGAGCGGGGTCGACATCAACTCCGTCACTTGGCTCTTGATCGGCTCGGCGGCTTGCGGCGCGGCGCCGACCGCCAGCGCTGCCAGCGCGCAGGCCACCATCATCAATTTGCGCATGAGGCTCCTCCGCTCCCTATCTTGCTCGCCCTCTATACAACGGCGAGGCGAGGGCAGGAAGCCGCCAGGGCATTGCGACAATGGCAGCCGTCGCGTCCTAACTCGATGTTGCGCCCGCCGACGCAAAGGGCTGAGACTGGCGCTCCGCGGCGGGAAGCGCGCCTTCATGCTGCAGCAGCCAGCGCTTGCGCTCGATGCCGCCGCCATAGCCGGTCAGGCTGCCATCGCTGCCGATGACGCGATGGCAGGGCACGACGATGCTGATCGGGTTGGCGCCATTGGCGAGGCCGACGGCGCGTACCGCCGCCGGTTGCCCGATGCGCCGGGCGAGCGTGCCATAGGAGAGCGTCGTGCCGCAGGGGATGTCGCGCAGCGCCCGCCAGACGGCTTGCTGGAAGGGCGTGCCGTTGGTGGCGACCGGCAGGTGGTCGATTGCGGCGAGCTCGCCGGCGAAATAGGCGTCGAAGGCTTGGGTGAGCCCGTTGGGATCCGGTTGCGGCGTGAGCCGCTCGCCGGCCTCGCCGTAATAGCGGCGCAGCAAGCGGAAGAGGCGCGTCTCGTGCTCGCGCCAATCGGTGGCCCGCAGCCTGCCCTCGTCATCGGCGATGATCAGCAGCTCGCCGATCGGCGTTTCGGTCCGGTCGATGATGAAACGCAAAGTCTTAGCCATGGACCATCTCCCCTGCTGCCAGTGCCGCGGCGTCGGCGGCCCAGAGATGCTGTGCCGCATAGGCGCGCCAGGGCCGCCAGGGCTCGGCGCGGCCGATGAGATCGGCCGGCGTTGGCCGTTTGCCGTCGATCAGCGCGGCGCCGCGCAGCAAGCCGATATCGGCGGCGGGAAAGGCGTCCGTCTCGCGCAGCGCGCGCAGCGCAATGTATTGCGCCGTCCATTCGCCGACACCGCGAATCGCGCGGAGCCGCTGGATCGCCTCTTCGACGGTGCCGAAGGGACGGAAGAGATGCGGATCCGCCACGGTTTCGGCGGCCAGCGCCGCCAAAGCCGCGCGCCGCGCTTGCGGCATGCCGAGCTGGCTCAGATCGGCGGCGGCCAGGCGCTGCGGTGAGGGAAAGACATGCGAGAGCCCGGGATGCGCCGCCGACTCCGCCGGCAGGCTTTCGCCGCAGAGCGCCACCAGCCGCCCGGCGAGGCGGCGCGCCGCCGCCACCGAGACTTGCTGGCCGAGGATGGCGCGCACGGCGAGCTCGAACCCGTCCCAGCCGCCCGGTGCGCGCAGGCCGGGGCGCTGCGCGATGAGCGGCGCCAGCAACGGGTCGCGCGAGAGATGCGCGCCGATGGTCTCGATATCGGCGCCGACATCGAACAGCCGGCGCACCCGCGCGGCGATCGCCGGCAGCGCGCCGAGCGCGGGAAAGCGCAAGGTCACGGCAAGGCAGCGATGCTCGGGTCGATGCGCCACCGCGACCGACCCGAGAGCACCGCCCAACCCGACGCTGCGCCGATAGACGCCGTTCTCGACCAGCTCGACCCCCTCGATGGTGCGCGCGGCGAGATGAGCCAGGATCGCATCCCAGTCATAAGGTGGCCGGTAATAGAGGCGGAGCGTCACGCCGGCCGCGCTTTCCGCCCGTGCCGGCGGCTTGCGCCGGAGCGCCCCGGGCGGGCGGCGGTAGAGCGCGCGGAAGGTCTCGTTGAAGCGGCGCACGCTGCCGAAACCGGCGGCGAGGGCGATTTCAGCCATGGAAAGCTGCGTCTCCTGGATCAGTTGCTTCGCCAGCAGCACGCGCCGCGTCTGAGCGACCGCGAGGGGCGAGGCGCCGAGATGCTGCTGAAACAGGCGGCGGAGCTGGCGCCCGCCCAGGCCGAGACGTTCGGCCAGCGCTTCGATGCCGGCTTCGCCGCCATCGAGCGCGCCGTCGGCGATCAGCGCCAGAGCCCGCGACACGGTGTTGGAGCTGCCGCGCCAGAAGGCGAGATCGGGCGCCGTTTCCGGCCGGCAGCGCAGGCAGGGACGGAAGCCGGCTTCCTGGGCGGCCGCGGCCGACGGGAAGAAGCGGCAATTCTCGAATTTGGGCGTGCGCGCCGGGCAGATCGGCCGGCAATAGATGCCGGTCGAGGTCACGCCGACGAAGAGCCTGCCGTCGAAGCGCGAATCGCGCGTCTCTATGGCGCGGTAGCAGGCGGTGCGGTCAAGCAGCTCCATCCGCTGATTATGCCGCGGCCGCCGTCGCGATGCTCGCGGTTTTCGGACGCCGACATCGGCGCGCGGCTATTGGACCCGCGCGCCAGTTTCCGCCGGGCCCTTTGCACACCGTTCCGATCAGGGTCTGCGGCTTGCCGTCGATGGTGACGGTCGTGTGGTAATCGCGGCAGTCCGCGGCGCCGTCGTCGCGGCTAGGCGGACCACCTCAAGCGAGAGGGCCGACATAGGATTCCAGCGTCGTCCACGCCGCTTCGCCGAACGTCTTGCGCCACTCGTCGTAAAAGCCGGCACGTTTCAGCGCCACGCGAAACGCTGCCGGATCCGGCGTGTTGAACTGCATCCCCTTGGCTTCGAGCTTGGCTTTAAGCGACGCGTCGAGAGCGGCGATGTCCTGGCGATCCTCTTCGGCGACGCGGTTCAGCTCGCGCGACACCACTTGGCGAACATCGTCGGGCAGGCCGTTCCACGCGGGTCCGTTGCACAACATCCAGAAGCCGTCCCACATATGATTGGTCATCGAGACGTACTTCTGTACTTCGTAGAACTTTACGGTGTCGATGATGGACAGCGGATTTTCCTCGCCGTCCACGATATGAGTCTCCAAGGCGTTATAGGCCTCGGCGAAGTTCAGCGTGGTGGGCGCGGCGCCGAGCGCCTTGAACATGGAGACGCCGAGCTGGCTCGGCGGGATGCGGATCTTGAACCCGCTGAGGCTTTCGGGTCTCTCGATCGGATGCGTGCTGCTGGTGATCTCGCGAAAGCCGATATCGAACATCTTGTCGAGCGCGTAGAGGCCGGCAGCGTCGATCTTCGCCCGGATGATCGCGCCGAGCTTCCCGTCCATGGCCGGCCAAACCTGGTCGTAATCCTTGAAAGCGAAGCCGAGCGCATTAATCGCCGTCAGCGGAACGAAGGTCGACAACACGAGCCCCGACGTGGTGAAGAACTGCAGAGCGCCGGAGCGGACCTGCGTCAGCATGTCGGTGTCCGTGCCGAGCTCGCCTGCGGGGAAGATCTGCAGATCGAAGCGGCCGTTCGTCGCCTGACGGATCCGCGCCGCGGCTTCCTTCACCCGTGTGTTCAGCGGATAGCTTGCCGGGACGTTGTTGCCGAATTTGAAGACGAACTCCGCGGCCTCGGCGCGCGAGCGCAGGAGGGAGGCGGCAACAGGCGTCGCCAACGCAGCCTTGATCAATGCACGTCTGTGCACCGTCTTCATAGGCTCCTCCCCAACGCTTATTATTCGGACGATCGCGTCGCCGTTTGGCGCAGTATATCAGAAGTCATGCCGGCACGGCACGCCGCGCAGCGTCGGGAGTGTCCGGCGGCGGACGGCGGCGCCGTTTGCGCGCGGCCATGCACAGGTCCCAGCGAATACGGTGTTGTTTTGCTGGGAATAACGCCGGGTTGGAGCGAGATGGTCGCCGATGGCGCGCCGCAAGCCGCGCCGCGCGGGCTCAGAGATATCCGGTGCCCATTTCCGCCGCAAAGCGTGCCGGCGGGCCTTCCCAGATGATCCGGGCATGCTCGAGAAGATAGACCTGATCGGCGTGCGGCAGCGCGAAGGTGACGTTCTGCTCGCCGAGCAGCACAGTGATGTCGGTGCTCTCCCGCAAGCGGTCGAGCGCCTTCGAGATCTGCTCCAGGATCACCGGCGCCAGGCCGAGCGTCGGCTCGTCCAGGATCAGCAGCTTCGGCTGCATCATCAGCGCGCGGGCGATCGCCAGCATCTGCTGCTCGCCGCCGGACAAGGTGCGCGCCATCTGGGTCGCGCGCTCGGCGAGGATGGGGAAGAGCTCGAGCAGCCAGGCGAGCTGGCGCTC
>JASHUO010000826.1 GCA_030039975.1 Alphaproteobacteria bacterium | reverse complement strand
TCGGGCGGAATGCCCGGTCCGTCATCATCGACGGCGATGACGACGCGCTCGGGCTCCGGGTTGACGGCAACGCGGGCCGAGCCGCCATATTTGACGGCGTTCTCGATCAGATTGGCGACCGCGCGCCGGAGCGCGTTGGGCCGGCAGGAAACGTCGATGCCGCGCGGTCCGGTGAAGGTGACGGTGCCGCCGGCATCGGCCGCATCCTCGCACAGCCCTTCGACCAAGAGGCCGAGATCGACCTGCGTGCGCGGCTCGCTCTCGCCATCGCCACGGGCAAAGGCGAGGGCCGATTCGACCATCGCGCTCATCTCGTCGAGATCGGCCAGCACCTTGCGCTGCAGCTCGGGATCGTCGATGAATTCGCTGCGCAGGCGCAACCGCGTGAGCGGCGTGCGCAGATCGTGAGACATCGCCGCGAGCATCTGGGTGCGGTCGGCAATGAAGCGGCGCAAGCGCTCCTGCATGCGGTTGAAGGCGCGGGTCGCGGCGCGCAGCTCGTGCGGTCCGCGCTCGGCGAGCGGCGCGGCATTGGTGTCGACGCCGAGGCGCTCGGCGGCCAGAGCGAAATCGGCGATCGGCCGCGCCAGGCGCCGCGCCGCGAGCATCGAAAGCAAGCCGATGACGAGGGTCAGAAGGGCCAGCCGAACCGCCAGCTGCATCAGCGAAAAGCGCACGAAGAAGCGGTGCGGCCCGGCAAAGACCAGCCAGCTGCCATCGCGCAGCCGCACCTCGACCGAAGCCTCCGATCCCGCTCCCGGCGCGACGGCGTCCGCACCGCCGGCCGGCACCCCCTCGCGGACCAGGATCCGGTAGTGGTGATCGCCGAGAACAACCTGAAGCCTGCGTCGCAGCAGCTCGAGATTGGTGTCGCTTGCGGCCGGGACCGCTGCCGAAGCGGCTTGCGCGGTCCGCACCTGCAACGGACCCTGGAGATGAGCGAGAATTCGCGGCCGCTCGGCCGGCGATACCGCGTCGATGACCTCGGTGATCGCAGCGATCCTGTCCGGCAGCTGCAGCCCGGTCTCGATGACGGCGGTGCGCTCGAGATAGAGCAGCGCGAAATTCAGCAGCTGGAACAGCACCAGCACGAGGATGGCGGTGAACGCGATCCGCGACGCGATGGTGTTGAGACGCCAGCGCATTAGCGTTCCGCCCCGGTCGCCGTCACCGGCACCGCGAAGATGTAGCCGCCGCTGCGCACCGTCTTGATCAGGCTCGGCTGCTTCGGATCGGGCTCGATCTTGCGGCGCAGCCGGCTCACCTGCACGTCGATGCTGCGCTCGAAGCTGTTCGCGGCGCGGCCGCGCGAGAGATCGAGGAGCTGGTCGCGCGTCAGCACGCGCTGCGGCCGCTCGGCCAGGGCAAGCAGCAGCTCGAACTCGCCGGCGCGCAGATAGACCAGTGCATTGCTCGGCGAAAACAGCTGACGGCGGGCGATGTCGAGCCGCCAGCCGGCGAATTCCAACACGCGGCCGCCGCCGCCCAACGGCGCCGGCGCCTGCCCGACGCGTCGCAGCACCGCGCGCACCCGCGCCAGCAGCTCGCGCGGGTTGAAGGGCTTCGCGACATAGTCATCGGCGCCCATTTCGAGACCGACGATCCGGTCCATGTCGTCGCCCATGGCGGTGAGCATGATGACGGGAAGCGTCGTGTCGGCGCGCAGCCGCCGACAGAGGCTGAGCCCGTCCTCGCCCGGCAGCATCAGGTCGAGGATGATCAGCTGGATCCGCGCCGTCTCGAGCGCGCGCTTCATCGCCTGCCCGTCATGCGCGGTCGAGACGCGGTAACCATGCTGGGCCAGGAATTTGCTCAGAAGTGCGCAGATTTCCTTGTCGTCATCGACGATCAGGAGATGCGGCATCGGGCCCATGGCGGGCCGAGTATCCCGCGCGCCCCGGCCCGGCGTAACCCGGAATTTTGTAACCTATTGTTGCAGACCGCCCTGGGGCAGCAATCGGTAACAAACCGGCGGGCCGGCGGACATCGACCGGACAAGAAGACGCCGGACACTCCCCTCGTCCACCAGTGATATGGGGAGTTCGAGCATGAGGCGACTGAGCTGGGCGGTTCCGCTAGCCGCTTTGGTGGTGCTGGGCGCGGCATGGGCAATGGCGCAAACCGCGCCGAGCACGGCGCCTCCGCCCTTCATCGCGCGCTTCCACGGCATGGCGCCGCACCGGCTGCTGTGCGAGAACCGCGAGGCGTTGCTCGCCGGCGGGCTCGCCTTCCTGCGCACCAAGCTCGAGATCACCGGTGCCGAAGAGCAGGCTTGGCAACGCTTCAGCGCCGCGGCGCGGCACAGCGCCGCGGCGCTCGCCGAGCCCTGCGCGACGCTGGCGCAGCAGCACCAGCCGATGACCCTCCCCGACCGCCTCGCTCTCGTGGAGAAGATGGCGGCGGCGCATCTGCAGGTGCTCCAGTCGCTGCAGCCGGCGCTCGCCGATCTCTACAGCGCGCTCACGCCGGAGCAGCGCCAGCGGCTCGATGCGCTGCCCTTCGGCAGCCGATGACACGACGCAATCCCCAGGAGCCGCGCATGCGACAGGAAAAACTGGCCGGCGCCGTGCTGGCGCTGCTGCTGCTGGCGACGGCCTGGACGGCGGTCACCATCGGCGGCCGCGCGCGCTCGCTGTGTTGGCAGAGAGTGCCTGGCGCCGCTTCCCTCCTGCCGGGTTTCAAGGACGAGCACGCCGTCGATCCCTTCGACGCGTTCGACGCGCTTGCACTCAGATATGGCGACGACGGCACGACCCCGGCGACCACCGCTCCCCGCCGCTTCTG
>JASHUO010000825.1 GCA_030039975.1 Alphaproteobacteria bacterium | reverse complement strand
AGCGCCGACTCGCTTAACATTGGCGAAGGCATCACGAATCGCGGAGACGGTGGCCTGACCGTTGAGCAACAGACGGATGTGATCCGCCGGAATCGCCGCGCCGCCCAGGGTGTTGGCGAGCGCCGCGAACACCGCCTCGAACATCGCGGTCGTCAGCTTCCCGGTGTTGGTGTTGTAGCGCGAGCAGTGATAGCTGTCGGCGAGCAGCAGGCCGCGGGCGAGCCGATGGACGGCACCGTGGGCGAAGGGGAAATCCTTGCGCCGCTCGCCCAGCGCCGCCAGCACCGCCTGATGCGCGACCGCGCCCAGTGCCAGCACCGCTTCGAGCCGCGGCAGCGCCCGCAGCTCGGCGGCGAGGAAGCCATTGCAAGCCTTGATCTCGGCCGGCTCGGGCTTGTTCTCGGGCGGCACGCAGCGCACGGCATTGCTGATGCGGCAGCCGATGAGCGCGAGCCCGTCATCGGTGCGCTCGCCATAATCACCCCGCGCGAAGCCGAATTTCCGCAACGTGCCATAGAGCAGCAGGCCGGCGAAATCGCCGGTGAAGGGCCGACCCGTGCGATTGGCGCCGCGCAGCCCCGGCGCCAGCCCGACAATGAGGCAGCGAGCGTCCTCCGGGCCGAAAGACGGCACCGGCGCATTGAACCAGTCGGCATGCGCGGCACGTTGGGCGGCGCGGAACTGGACGAGGCGTGGACAGAAGGGGCAGTCGTGCTCGGGCGCCGCCGCGCCGTCAGCTGCGCTCACGGGGCGGGATAGCCCGCGGTCACGGCCTGTTGGCGGCTGTCCTCACGGTGGTGGACGCGCATGATGCTGGGGGCGAGCTCCTGCAGCTCCAGGAACGTGTCGGCCTGGCGGCGCAGCTCGTCGGCGACCATCGGCGGCGAGGAGCGGATGGTCGAGACGACGGTAACGCGAACGCCCTTTCGCTGCACCGCCTCGACCAGGCGGCGGAAGTCGCCATCGCCCGAGAAGAGCACGATGTGGTCGAGATATTGCGCCATCTCCATGACGTCGATGGCGAGCTCGATATCCATGTTGC
The DNA here is from genome assembly GCA_030039975.1 of Alphaproteobacteria bacterium. Classification (GTDB taxonomy): domain Bacteria; phylum Pseudomonadota; class Alphaproteobacteria; order ATCC43930; family CGMCC-115725; genus DAHUYF01. Next base: position 4,417 of record JASHUO010000825.1, on the reverse strand, counting down.
CCTTGATCTTCCGGCGCCCCATGCCGTCCGTGTACTCCTTGGTCGGCTTGGTGACCATGGTATAGCCGTTGTAGTCGAGCCAATCGACGAGCGGCCGAATCGGCGAGTATTCTTGATCCTCGATCATGGCCGTATAATAGAACGCGCGAATAAGCCGGCCCTTCGAGCCAAAAAGTTCTAGCAATCGCTTATAATCGATGTCGAATTGCAACGCGCGCGCGGCAGAGTAGAGATTGGCGCCATCGATAAATAAGGCGATTTTCTCTTGAGGGTAAAAAATCATCGCCGTTTTCTCCATGTACGCGAGTAATATATGTCAATATAACGACCCGTCATCATTTGCCCGTACAGCCCACCCGCCGTCAAGCGGCCATCGAGAGACATGATTCTGATCGCAATGGGCGCCAACCTGCCGAGCGTGGCGGGGCCGCCGCAGCAAACCCTTGAAGCTGCCCTGGCGGCGCTCGCCGAGGCCGGCATCGCCCTGGAGCAGCGTTCGGCCTGGTATCGCTCGGCGCCGCTGCCGGCGGGGGATCAGCCCTGGTACGTCAACGGCGTCATTTCGGTCGCGACACGATTGGCGCCGGTTGAGCTGCTCGGCGCGCTGCATCGGGTCGAGGCGCGCTTCGGGCGCGTGCGCCGCCAGCGGAACGAGCCGCGGATCCTCGACCTCGACCTGCTCGACTACAACAGCAAGCTGCGTCGGGAGACGCCGGTGCTGCCGCATCCGCGGCTCCATGAGCGCGCTTTCGTGCTGCTGCCGCTGGCCGATATCGCGCCGGATTGGCGACATCCCGCCAGCGGCGCAAGCCTCGCCGCGCTGATCGCGGCCTTGCCGCCAGGACAGGTCGTGGAGCGACTCTGACGCCTACTCCGCCGCGGCTGCAGCCTCCGCGGGCTCGATCTCGACCAGGCTGTCGGAGAAGGTGGGCGCGCGGCCGAGATCGGCATAGGCGGCGGGGTTGAGCGCGTTGACCGTCGCCGCGGCGCGGCTGGGCTCGCGCCAATATCCGAGTGGCGCGACCACGACCCCCGGCATGACCGTATCGCTGAGCTCGGCAACCGCCTCGAAACTGCCGCGGTCGTTGAAGATCCGAATCGGACTGCCCTGGCCGACATTGCGCGCGAGTGCGTCGGTCGGGTTGATGATCACCCGCTGTTCGCCGGCATGGTGAAGCTGCTGCGGCAGGTTGCCGTAGCAGGAGTTGAGGAAGGCGTGGCTCTTGGGCGAAAGCACGTTGAGCGGATATTTCTTCGCCAGCCTAGGGTTGGTCGCCGGAGCCTCGTTGGGCGGGATATAGGTCGGCAGCTTGTCGACCGGGCCGCCGTCCTGGAATTCGTTCGAGCCCTGGCGGAACAGCGGCAGGACGAAATTGCCGGCGGCGGCCATGGACGCTTCGAACTCGCACTTGCCGGAAGGCGTCAGGAAATGGCCCTCGGCGTGGGGTGCGTAGGCGTCGGCCGCGGGCAGGTTGAGCCGCGCCCAGCCCGTCTTCTTGAGCGAGGCAAGGCTGATGCCCTGGAGCGCCGGGTTGGCCCAATCCATGGCCGCCTCGGCCATCGCCTCGTCGGTCTGGTGCCACTGCGGGTCGTCGAAGCCCATGGTGCGCGCGAGGCGCCGGAACAGCTCGGTGTTGGGCACGGCCTCGCCGAGCGGCGCGACCGCCGGCAGGTTGAGCGACAGGTAGAAATGGCCCCAGGAGAACATGATGTCGAACTGCTCGAGCTGGGTCGTCGCCGGCAGCACGATGTCGGCATAGCGCGCGGTGTCGGTCAGGAATTGCTCGCTGACCACCGTGAAGAGGTCCTCGCGCTCGAGGCCGCGCCTGATCTTCGCCTGCTCGGGCGCGACGATCATCGGGTTCGCGTTGTAGACGAAGAGCGACTGGATCGGCGGATCGAGCTTCTCCTCGCCGGTGAGCGCTGCGCCGAGCCGCCATTGGTTCAGCACCCGCGTGCCGGGCGTGAGCCAGTCCGGGCGCATGAGGTTCTCCCATTTGAGCGGGAACGCCCAGATCGGCAGCTGCAGCATACCGCCGCCGACCCGGCGCCAGGCGCCGACGAGTGCCGGCAGGCAGGCGGCAGCGCGCACCGTCTGGCCGCCGCCGGCATGGCGCTCGATCGCGACGCCGATGCGGATGACGCTCGGTTGCGTCGTCGCGTAGTCACGCGCGAGCTGCCTTATGTCCTCGGCCTTGATACCGGTGATCGCCGCGACCTTCTCCGGCGGATAGTCGGCGGCGCGCGCCTTGAGCGCGTCGAAGCCGGTCGTGTATTGGGCGACGTAGTCGCGGTCGACCAGATCTTCGGCGATGATGACATGCATCAGGCCGAGGGCCAGGGCAGCGTCGGTGCCCGGCCGGATCGGGATGTGCCAGTCGGCTTCGCGCGCCGTGCGCGTCTTGATCGGGTCGATCACGACCAGCTTGGCGCCGTTCCGCTTCGCTTCGGCGATGAAGGGCCAGTGGTGCAGGTTGGTGCTGATCGTGTTGCACGCCCAGAGGATGATGTATTTCGAGAAACGGAAGCTTTCGGGATCCATGCCCGGTGACGGGCCGATGGTCATGAAATAGGCCGTGCACGAGCCCGAATCGCAAAATGTCCGCTCGCTGATCGTGGCGCCGAGCTTGTTGAAGAAGGGGTCGCCGACATTGAGCCCGTTCAAGATGCCCTCGGTGCCGAGATAGCTGTAGGGCAGGATCGCGGTCGGGCCGCGGGCGTCGATGATCCGCGTCCAGCCTGCCTTGATCTCGGCCAGGGCCTCGTCCCAGCTGATGCGCGCGAATTGACCGCTACCCTTGGCACCGGTCCGCTTCAGCGGGTGGAGCACGCGATCAGGGCTGTAGACGCGGTCCTGATAGTTATTGACCTTGACGCAGAGGCCGCCGCGCGTGAAGGGATGGTCGGGATCGCCGCGCACCGCCGTGGCACGGCCCCCCTCGACGGTGACCAACATTGCGCAGGTGTCGGGGCAGTCGTGCGGGCAGGCCGCGCGCACGAGCTTCGTTCCCTCGGTGGTGGTCATGGCATCGCTCCCTGTCGCCGTCCGCCCATCAGGCCATCCTAACGGCGCGGGCGAAAGCGTATTGCCTGTTCTTGCCGAATCGTTGCCGATCCTTGCCGAGTTGGGCCGACGGAAAGGCACAAGACGCCGGCCCTTGTTGCCGGCAGGGATCGCGCTATGGCACGATGACCCGGTTCTCGCGTCCCTTGGAGCGGCTTATGCCGCGCTCGGCGAGCCTTCGGCGCGCCGGCCGCCGGGAGGAGGAGATCGTGCCCCGTCTCGTCGGACACGGCACCCAGAAGTATACGACCGGCACGCGCCTGGCGTCGAGCGATGGGCGCGGCTGGCAAGGCATGCTGGCCGAGAGCTGGCGCCACGCGGCGGGCGACCTAGGCGAGGTCAAGCCGCGCGAGACCGAGGTCATCGTCATGTTCGACGGGCGGCTGCGCGTGCGCCGGCGCGGCGACGGGCGCCTGCAATATCACGAGGCGACCCGCGGCACGGTGTGGCTCTGTCCCGCCGGCATCGGCGAGGACATGATCCATCTCTACGGCGAGATCGACGAAAGCCTGCATATGTACGTCCCGGCTTCGCCGCTCTCTGCAGCGGCGTTCGGGGAGCTGGGGCTCGATCCGGACAAGGTGCGCCTGCGCTACGAGGGCGGCTTTCACGACCCTCTGATCGAGCAGATCGCCGGCGCCGTCCGTGCCGAGCTCTTGCACCCGGGCCCGTTCGGCGGCCTTCTCATCGAGACGCTCTCGTCCGCGCTCAGCGTTTATCTGCTGCAGCGCTACTCGACCGTGGCGCCTTATTCGGTACCACTGCCGGCGGCGAGGGGCGGGCTCGACCGGCGGCGCCTGGCGCGCGTCGTCGACTACATCGAGGATAATCTCGGCCGAGAGCTGACCCTTGACGAGCTGGCACGCGTCGGCTGCTTGAGCCCTTATCACTTCGTCCGGGCGTTCAAATCGGCGACCGGGCGGACGCCGCACCGCTATGTCATGGACCGGCGCGTTGCGCGGGCGCGAGCGCTGCTCGGTGCGGGCGATCTGCCCCTCGCCGATGTCGGCGGCCTCTGCGGCTTCGCTTCCCAGGCGCATTTCACCAGGGCCTTCAAGCGCGCCATCGGCGCGACGCCCGGCGCCTACCGCCTCGGCCGTACGTCGATTTGATTTCCGGCTCTGGGGCGGCGGTAGATGACACGCGATGAGCAGGCGATCCGCGAAGTGGTCGACACATGGATGCGGGTGAGCCGCAGCGGCGACACCGCGACCGTGCTGTCGCTGATGACCGAGGACGTCGTCTTCATGGTTCCCGGCCGCGAGCCATTCGGCCGTGAGGCGTTCGAGGCGGCGGTGAAGGCAGAGAACGCCCCCGCAGATCGAAGGGACCGATGACATCGTCGAAATCCAG
>JASHUO010000824.1 GCA_030039975.1 Alphaproteobacteria bacterium | reverse complement strand
CGACGCCCTATCGCATCGGCTATTTCTCCGACAACGAGGTCGGCTGGTGGGGCGGCGCGCTCTTCGTCTTCTATTCGGCGAAGCCGGCGACGAATTACACGAAGCAGCGCTGGGTGGCCGAGCTGCGCCGCCACTACCACGACGATTGGCAGCGCTTCACCGCCGATTTCGTGCCGCCGCCCGGCGTCGACAGCTGGCAGAAACTGCTACAGGCCCAAGCTGTCACCCGGCTGCGGCCGGGCGGGAAAGGCAGCGCCGCGGTGCGCGAATGGACCCGCGTGGTGGCGGAGCGCTACTACGCCTTGAGCGCGGCGGCACTGCACGCGGCGGATCCCGAAGCGCTGTTTCTGGGCGACCGGCTACCCATCTATTACGATCCGATGGCGGTCGAGGCAGAAGCGCGACACGTCGACGTCATCGCCACCAACTACAACGTCGACAGTCCCGAAGGCTGGGTCGCGCCCTATTACTTCGACGGGCTCGCGCGCTTGGGGCAGGGCAAGCCCCTGCTGGTCTCCGAGTGGTTCTATGCCGCGCGCGAGAACCGCACCGGCAACCGCAACAACGGCCATCTCATGACCGTCGACACGCAGGCGGAGCGTGCTCGTGGCGCCGCGGCGGCGGCGCGCAATTTCGCCCAATTCCCCGATATTCTCGGGCTCCACTGGTTCCAGTATTACGATTATCCCGAAGGCGGCCGCGCCGATCGCGAGGATTACAATTTCGGGCTGGTCGATATCCGCGACCAACCCTATCGCCGGCTGGTCGACGCGCTGACCGCGGCCAATCGCGCCCTGCCCGAAATTCATGCGGCGGCGCGTCCCGCGCCGCGCCAGACGCTTCAGGGCTTCACCGTGCCAGAGGCGAGGATCGATGCCGAGCATGAATCGCTCGTCGATTGGCCGAAGCCGCAATCCCTGTTGCCGCCGCTGAAGCCGGAGCCGGGCGAAGTGGCGTTCGGCGAAGCCTATCTCGCCTGGAGCGAGGCGGGCCTCGCGCTCGCCACCATCGGGCAGGATTATTACGATCTCGATCTCCTCGCCTATGACGGCCACTTCCCACTTAGCGAAGCCTATCGCGTCGAGCTTGACGTCGATGCCGGTGCCGGGCCGCGACGCTTCACCCTGTATTTTATTCCGCCGCGCGGCGGGGAGATCGGGGAGAAGGATCGTGCTCACTCGATGATGGCACCGCGTCTTTGCGCTGGAGCCGCCCTCGCGCCGGGACAGAACCGCTGCGCCGAGGTGCCAGGAGCGCGCGTCCTCTATTTCGGCGCCGACCAGCCGCGCATCGTCGGCGAGGCCCTCATCCCCTGGCGCGCCATCGGGCTAGAGGGGCCGCCGGCAAGCCGCCGCATCCGGATCGAGGTTTCATCCTCGGCCTGGTTCCGCTCGCGCTGGATGTCGCTTTCGGGCTTGTCGCCCGAAGCGGGCTCGGCCGCTCCGGACCGTTGGTCGGTCCTGCGCCTCGCGCAAAAGTGAAGGCGCCCCACGGCGAGAACCGCCGTGCTGGGGTGCACGACATCAAGGCGCCGATGCTGCGCAAGCAGTGAAAACCATTTGATCCGCCAAGGCATGGTCGAGCAGAGCTCGATCGACAAGCGGGTGCGCGTCGTCGTGACTCTGACTTACTATTTGGAGCGCTGATCAAACGCGCGTGACTGGAGCCGCCCCCTACCGGGGGTAGCCGGGCGCGTTAAGCATGGCCCAAAAAGGATGCGCCCCGCAGCGTGGGGGGACAGGCCGCGGGGCGCTGGAGACAAGTCACACAGCCGCTTTAAGGCTGCGCTTTGAGAACGCCACGGGTGCGTCGAGGTTCCGCAGAAAAACCCCGGAGCGGGCGATCCGGACGCGGCGCGCCGCTCGGCTCAATAGGCCTCTTGCGCGAAGATCGGATCGATGCGGCCACCCCAGCGCGTTGCAAAATCATCGAGGAGCTGCTCGGCGGCGGTGCGGCCGGAATCGGCGATTTCGGCAAGCGGCTCGAGGAAGTGGCTTTCGTCCTGGCCGGTGCTGTCGAGCCGCCGGCGACGGCCGAGTCCGGCACGGGCGAGAGCCACCACCTTGACGGCGATGTCGCGCACCGTGCCGTCGCGGAAGGGCGTCTTGAGGCCGAGGCGCGGCACCTCGCGGCGCAGCCGCTCGCGTTCCTCGAGCGTCCAATCGGTGACGAGATCGCAAGCGGCGTCGAGCGCGGCGCGGTCGTAACAGAGGCCGGTCCACAGCGCCGGCAGCGCGCAAAGCCGATGCCAAGGACCGCCATCGGCGCCGCGCATTTCGATGTAGCGCTTGAGGCGCACTTCGGGAAAGACAGTGGTGAGATGGTCGTTCCAGTCGCTCATGCTCGGCACTTCGCCGGGCAGTGCCGGCAGCCTTCCGGCGAGGAAGTCGCGGAAGGATTGCCCGGCGGCGTCGAGATACTGCCCGTTGCGGTAGACGAAATACATCGGCACATCGAGCAGGTATTCGACATAGCGCTCGAAGCCGAAGCCCGGCTCGAACACGAAAGGCAGCAGCCCAGTCCGATCCGGATCGACATCGGTCCAGACATGATTGCGGTAGCTGAGATAGCCGCTCGGCTTGCCCTCGACGAAAGGCGAGTTGGCGAAAAGCCCGGCGACGACCGGCTGCAGCGCGAGGCTCATGCGCATCTTGCGCACCATGTCGCGCTCGCTCTCGAAGTCGAGATTGACCTGCACGGTGCAGGTGCGCAGCATCATGTCGAGCCCGAGCTTGCCCTTGGTCGGCATGTAGCGGCGCATCACCGCATAGCGCCCCTTCGGCATCCACGGCACATCCTCGCGCCGTGCCGTCGGATGGAAGCCGAGCCCGAGCACGCCGAGGCCGAGCTCGCTCGTCACTGCGCGCACTTGGCGGAGATGCTCGGTCACTTCTTGACAGGTCTGGTGCAGCGTCTCGATCGGCGCGCCCGACAGCTCGAACTGGCCGCCCGGCTCGAGCGAGATCGCACCACCTTCCTCATTGCTGAGGCCGACGAGATTGGCGCCGTCACGCACCGGCTGCCAACCGAAGCGCCGCAGCCCTTCGAGCAGGGCTTGGATGCCGTCCTTGCCGCCATAGGCGACGGTGCCATGGTCTTTGACGCGGAAGACGAACTTCTCATGCTCGGTGCCGATGCGCCATTGCGCCGGCGGCTTAGAGCCGGCGGCAAGGTACTCGACGAGCTGCCGCTTGTCGGTGATCGGCGCACCGCCGGAGTGCGATGGAGCAGACACGGTGCAAAACCCCCGATCCCCTAGTCATGACGAACGATCATCGGCGTCAGCGCCGGAGCGGCGCGGACCAATCGCCAATGAGAGCCTGCAGCACGGCCAGCGCCGCCACTGCCGCAGTGTCGGCGCGCAACACGCGCGGGCCCAAACCGACGGGTGAAACAAAGGGAAGTTTACGAAGGGCGTCAAGTTCCGTTTCAGCGAAGCCGCCTTCCGGACCGACAAGGACCGCCCAGGGGCCAGCGGCGGCGTGGCGCAGGGTCTCGGCGATGGGCGGCGCAGCCCCGCTCTCGTCGCATAGCAGCAATCGACGCCGCGCGGGCCAACGTGCCATCAGCCGCAACAACGGCTCGGGTTCCGCCAGCTCGGGCACCGAAAGCCGCTCGGTCTGCTCAGCTGCTTCGATCGCGTTCGCGCGCAGCCGGTCGAGATTGACGCGCTCGACCATGGTGCGTTGCGTCAGCACCGGATGCAGCGCCGCGACGCCGAGCTCGGTCGCCTTCTCCACCAGGAAATCGATGCGCCCGCGTTTGATCGGCGCGAAGAGCAGCCAAACATCGGGCGCGGCTTGTTGCGGCCGGCGCTGCTCATGCAGCGTCACCGAGCACCAGCCCTTGCCGACGCCGTCGATGCGGCCGAGCCACTCGCCATCGCGCCCATTGAACAGCGCGAGCGCCGCGCCCTTCTCCAGCCGCAACACCGTTTTCACATAATGCGCCTGGGACGGCTCGAGGCCGATCGAGAGGCCGCCGGCGAGATCGGTGGTGACGTAGAGACGGGTCTTTGCGGCGCTCATGGACGGGCTTGGCCGGGGCGCGGGCGGCGGGCAAGATGGCGCCGCTTCGGAGAGTAGCCGATGATGATGACGGCCGACATGGCGACGCCGCCTCCTTCCCCGTCCCTGCCGCGATGAGCGACATCCGCAGCGGCGATTGGGCCGAGCGCTACGCGCCGCCCGGGCTCCTCCCCTATATCCGCCTGGCGCGGCTCGACCGGCCGATCGGCACTTGGCTGCTGTTGTTTCCGGGCTGGTGGGCGATCGCGCTGGCGGCACCGGGCTGGCCGGATTGGCGCCTCATCGTGCTGTTCGGCATCGGCGCGGTCACGATGCGCGGCGCGGGCTGCACCTTGAACGACATCATCGACCGCGATTTCGACGCGCGCGTTGCGCGGACGCGGACGCGGCCGCTGCCGAGCGGTGCGGTGTCGCTGCGCCAGGCGGCGGTCTTTCTCATCGCCCAGCTCACCCTCGGCGCCGCCGTGCTGGCGAGCCTCGACCGACTCGCGGTTTTGCTGGGACTCTTCGTGCTGCTGCTGGTGGCGACCTATCCGCTGATGAAGCGCGTCACCTATTGGCCGCAATTCTTCCTCGGGCTCAATTTCAATTGGGGCGCGCTGATGGGCTACGCGGCGGCGAGCGGCCGGCTCGATGCCGCCGCGCTCTGGCTCTATCTCGGCGGCATCGCCTGGACCCTGGGCTACGACACCATCTATGCCCATCAGGACAAGGAGGACGACGTGCTGATCGGCGTCAAGTCCTCGGCGCTGGCGCTGGGCGCCCGCACGCGGCCCTGGCTGTTCGCGTTCTACGCCGCTGCGGCGGCGCTCTGGGCCGCGGCGGGCGCGGCAGCGGCGATGCGCTGGCCGTTCTATCTCGGCCTCGGCGCGGCGCTGCTGCAGCTGCTCTGGCAAGCGGCCCGAGTCGACATCGACGATCCCGCCGACTGCCTCGCCAAGTTCCGCTCCAACCGCTGGATCGGCTGGCTGCTGCTGATCGGCATCATCGCGGCGCATGTTGTCTGAGCCCGCCGCCTTCATCCGCGCCAACACGGCGATTGCTGCGCCGCCGCTGGTGCCGGAAATCCGCCTCCATCTCGCCACCGAGATCACGCCGCTGTGGCAGGCGACGGAAGCCGTGCTCGACCGCACGCAGCTGCCGCCGCCCTATTGGGCTTTCGCCTGGGCGGGCGGCCAAGCCTTGGCGCGCCACATCCTCGACCATCCCGACCTCGTGCGCGGCCGGAGCGTGCTCGATTTCGGCGCCGGCTCGGGGCTGCTCGCGCTGGCAGCGGCGCGCGCCGGCGCGGCGCGAGCGGCTGCGGCGGAAATCGACCCCTTCGCCGCCGCCGCCATCGCCCTCAACGGCGCGCTCAATCGCCTCGAGGTCGGAGTGATGAGCGAAGATGTGATCGGCCGCTTCCCGCCTCCCTGGCAGGTCGTGCTGGTGGGCGACATGTGCTACGAGCGGCCGCTTGCCGAGCGGCTCACGCTCTGGCTCCGCCAGCTCGCCGGCGCCGGCGCGCTGGTGCTGCTCGGCGATCCCGGTCGCGCCTATCTGCCGAAAGCAGGGCTCGTCGAACTCGCCCGCTATACCGTTCCGACACCGCTCGATCTCGAAGACCGGACATCACGCGAGGGCGTGGTATGGCAGCTCACCGGCGGCGCGATCCCAGGGGAGTTCTCGCCATGAGCTACACGCTGACGGAGATCGCCGTGGCCGGCTATCGCTCGCTGCGCGCCATCCGCTTTCCGCTGCGGCGTCTCAGCGTCTTCGTTGGCGCCAATGGTGCCGGCAAGACCAATCTCTACCGCGCGCTGCAGCTCATCCAGGCCGCCGCCGCGGGCAATCTCTCGCGCGCGCTCGCTGCCGAAGGTGGGATGGACTCGGCGCTTTGGGCCGGGAAGCGCCCGTTGCGCAAACCGCCGCGGATCAAACTCATGGCGGCGCTCGGCGATGCCGACGACAGTGGCGAAGATGCCGCGGCGCTTGCGTATTCCTATGCGATCGAGATCGGCCAACGGGCACCGACTGAAGCGGCGTTCGCGGTCGAGCCGCTGATCAAGGAAGAGACGCTGCTTCTGCACCGCGGACCGCGCCAATACACCTTGCTCGAGCGCCGCGGCCCTGCCGTGTTCGCCCGCGACATCGAAGGCCGCCGTGCCGCGCTCGACCACGAGCTGATGGCCTCGGAAACGGCTTTGGCCGCGATCCAGGATCCGCCGCGCTTTCC
>JASHUO010000823.1 GCA_030039975.1 Alphaproteobacteria bacterium | reverse complement strand
GGAAGGCGTCTCGATCAACGGCACGAAGAAGCTGCTCGACTGGCTGGCGGCGCGCGGCGAGCGGCTCGATGCCTGCGTCGTCGGCGAGCCGACCAACGCCCAGAGGATGGGCGACATGGTGAAGATCGGCCGGCGCGGCAGCATGAACGGCACCCTCACGGTCGAAGGCGTGCAGGGGCATACCGCCTATCCGCATCTCGCCGACAATGCCGCGCATCGCCTCATCGCCATGCTGCAGGCGCTGACGGCGACGCCGCTCGACGAGGGCACGGCGCATTTCCAGCCCTCGACCTTGCAGGTCTCGACCATCGACATCGGCAATCCCGCCGCCAATGTCATCCCCGGCCGGGCGCGCGCCGTCTTCAACATCCGCTTCAACGACCGCTGGACGAGCGCCAGCCTCAGGGATTGGCTCACGGCGACATTCGACGCGGTCGGCGACCGCTATACGCTCGACATCCATGTCAGCGGCGAATCCTTCCTGACGCCGCCGGGCGAGCTCAGCCAAATCATCGCCGCGGCCATCGTGCAGGTCACCGGCGGCAAGCCCGAGCTCAGCACCACTGGCGGCACCTCGGATGCGCGCTTCATCCATCGCCATTGCGAAGTCGCCGAGTTCGGCCTCGTCGGTCTCACCATGCACAAGGTGGACGAGCGCGTGCCGGTCGCCGACATGACGGCGCTCACCGAGATCTACCACGCCGTGCTCGACCGCTATTTTCCGGCGGCGTGACGCATGGTGCCGAGCCTGCGCGAAGTCTCGAACGGCATGTACGGCGCCTGGCGGCTCGCCTGCCTCGACGCGGCGGCGATGAACTGGTTCGCGCGCGGCGTCGAGGGCGTCTGGCGCTCCTTCTGGGCGGCGGCGATCGCCTATCCCGGCTTCGTCCTGCTGGTGTCGCTGATGGTGGCGCCGGAGCAATGGGCGGAAGCGGGCGGCTTCCGCATCATGCTGGTCGAGAGCATCGGCTATGTCGTGGCCTGGACCGCCTTCCCGCTGATCATGCTGCCCTTCTGCCGCTGGCTCGAGCGCGATGAGCAATGCCTCGATTTCATCACCGCCTATAACTGGTCGCAGGTGCTGCAAACGGTGCTGGCGCTGATCGGCCTCATCGCCTTCCGCTTTCTCGCCCCGGCCGCCGGCCTGCCGGTCTACCTGGTGTTGCTGCTCGCACGGCTCAGCTATGAGTGGTTCATCGCGCGCACCGCGCTCGAGGCCGGCGGTGTCGCCGCGACCACCGTCGTCCTCATCGACCTCGTGCTCAGCGAGGCGGTGGCGCAGGTCACCCAGGGCCTCTATTGAGCGAGCCCGGCAGCGAGGGGACGCGCCGCAGCACCGCCGCGACGTTGCGTCGCCTCGCCGAGGATCATCGCGCGCCGCGGATCTCGATCGCCGATCTTCTCTCGGCCCTCAGCGATCACGGTTTCGGCCTGTTGCTGCTGCTGCTGGCGCTGCCCAACGCGGTGCCCGGCCCGCTCATCCCCGGCTTCTCCGTACCCTTTGCCGTCGGCATCGCCGTGCTCGGACTGCAGCTCGCCTTGGGGATGCACACGCCGCGCCTGCCGCGACGCCTGCAGCGCCTCTCGATGGACGTCGCGCGCTTTGGCCGAGTGGTGGACCGCACCGAGCCGCTGCTGCTGCGGCTCGAGCGCTGGCTGAGGCCCCGGCCCTCGGGGTTCACCGACGGCCCGGGCGAGCGGCTCGTCGGGGTCGCCCTCATGGCGTTGAGCGTGGTGCTGGCGCTGCCGGTGCCGTTCGGCAATACGCCGGTGGCGCTCAGCATCATCGTCATCGCCCTAGGCCAGCTCGAGGGCGACGGCGTGGCGCTGCTCGCCGGCATCGTCGCCGGGCTGGCCGCGACGCTGTGGAACGGCGTCCTGATCGCCGCCGGCGCCGAGCTGCTGCACGTGGCGGAGCATCTGATCTAGCGCGGCCCGTAAAGCACCTCGACGAGATAGAGCCCGTCCGACGGGGCGGTGGGGCCGCCGGCGCGGCGGTCGCGCGCGGCCAGCGCCGCGGCCACATCCGCGACGCGCCATTTGCCGGCGCCGACGAGCTTCAAGGTCCCCACCATGTTGCGCACCTGGTGGTGCAGGAAAGAGCGCGCCCGCGCCTCGATGCGGATCTCGTCGCCGAGCCGCGCCACATCGAGCCGGTCCAGCGTCTTCACCGGCGATTTCGCCTGGCAGAGCGAATCGCGGAAAGTGGTGAAGTCGTGCTTGCCGATGAGCAGCTGCGCCGCCGCCTGCATCGCTTCGGCATCGAGGCGCGGCCCGACATGCCAGACGCGCCCGCGCTCGAGCGCCGGCGGCGGGCGCCGGTTGAGGATGCGATAGAGATAGACGCGGCCCCGCGCCGAGCGCCGCGCATCGAAATGCTCGTCGACGGCCTCGACCGCCAGCACGGCGACGGCATGCGGCTTCACATGATGGTTGAGCGCGTTGCGAATGACGTCCGGACTCGCCTCGCGCGGCAGGTCGAGATGCGCCGTCTGGCCCAGCGCATGGACGCCGGCATCGGTGCGGCCGGCGCCGTGGACGGTGACGGGCACGCCGCAAAAGCGCTCGACCGCCGCTTCCAGCACTTCCTGCACGGAGAGGCCGTTGGCCTGCCGCTGCCAGCCGACAAGGCCGCTGCCGTCATATTCGAGCGTCAACTTGTAGCGGGGCATGGCAGCGCCGTGCCGGCGGCGATCGGATATCCGCGCAGAAAGGCCTCGGCGGCAAGCGGCGCACGACCGGGGCGCTGCAGCCGCAGCAGCCGCAGCGCGCCTTCGCCGCAGGCAATCGCCAGCGCGGCGTCGAGCACCGTGCCGGGCGCGGCGCCGGCGGCGGCAGGCTCGACTGAAGCGGCCAGCACTTTGATGCGCTCGCCCGCATAAGTGAAAACGGCGCCGGGCCAGGGATCGAAGGCGCGCACCTGGCGCTCGAGCGACGCCGCCGCGCGCCGCCAGTCGAGCACTGCTTCTTCGCGCCGGAGCTTCTTCGCATAGGTGACGCCCGCCGCCGGCTGCGGCTGCGGCGTGAGCCGACCGGCGGCAAGCCCCTCGAGAGCGGCAAGGATGAGGTGTGCCCCCAGCGCCGCGAGGCGGTCCTGGAGCGGCTGCGCGGTCATCGAGGGGCCGATCGGGACCGCCTCTTTGAGCAGCATCGGCCCGGTATCGAGGCCTTCATCCATCTGCATGATGGTGATGCCGGTCTCGGCATCGCCGGCGAGGAGGGCGCGCTGGATCGGCGCCGCGCCGCGCCAACGCGGCAGCAGCGAGGCGTGGATGTTGACGCAGCCCAGACGCGGCGCCGCAAGCACCGCTTTCGGCAGGATCAAGCCATAGGCGGCGACCACGGCGGCGTCGAGCGCGAGAGCGGCAAAATCGGCCGCAGCGCCGGCGTCGAGTCGCTCGGGCACGCGCACGGGAATGCCCGCCGCTTCCCCCGTGCGCTGCACCGGCGAGGCAACCGGACGATGGCCGCGCCCGGCCGGCCGCGGCGGCTGGCAGTACACGGCCGCGATGTCATGGCCGGCGGCGATCAGCGCCTCGAGGCTCGGCACCGCGAAATCCGGCGTCCCCATGAAGGCGAGGCGAAGCCTTGCCATGGCTCGAAATCGGACCGCTGCAGGTTCGCCGTGCGTCCTTCGACAGGCTCAGGATGAGGAAAAAACCAGAGCGGCATCCGGCAGATGCCATTGAGAAACGCGCCTCATCCTGAGCCTGTCGAAGGACGCAGAGCCGTTTTGCAGCCCCTTAGCCGGCGGAGGAGCCGCGGGCAAGCGCGATCAGGCGCTGACCGTCTCTGTCGTCTTCTGGCGCTTCAGCTTGGCGAGCTTGCGCAGGATGATGTTGCGCTTCAGCGGCGAGATGTGATCGACGAAGAGCACGCCTTCGAGATGGTCCATCTCATGCTGGACGCAGGTGGCGAGCAGGCCTTCGAGCTCGACCTCGCGGATCTCGTTCTCATGATCGAGATAGCGCAGCTTGATCCGCGCCGGGCGCGAGACATCGGCATAATGCTCGGGCAGCGACAGGCAGCCCTCGTTGTAGGTGGCGAGCTCTTCCGAGCGCCACAGGATCTCGGGATTGGCGATGCGGAGCGGCTGCGGCTTCTCGTTCTCGCGCGCGATATCGACGACGAGGACGCGCTTTGCCACCCCGACCTGGGGCGCGGCGAGGCCAATGCCGGGCGCGGCATACATGGTTTCGAGCATGTCGTCCATCAGCCGGCGGATCTCGTCATTCACCGCCTTGACCGGCTTGGCTTTGATTTTGAGACGCGGATCGGGGGCGGTGATGATCGACAACAGGGCCATGGGGAAGGGGCTGCTCTAAGGACGGTGGAACCGGGCTTAGGTATGCATTTCAGCGGCCGCCGTCAACTGGCTTTCGTTCTGGTTTCGTCCTGGTAGGATGGGCGGCCGCCGAGGAGATGGGTGATGGACGGAACGTTGGTTGGCCTCAATCTATTGCCTCTCCTGGTTGCCTTGGCGGTGCTGGCCGTCGTCCTGGCGGTGGTCCTGGCGGTGCTGCTGGCGCGGTCGGCGGCGGCGCGACTCGCCGCGGAGCGCGACGTGGCGACCTTGCGCCAGCAGCTCCTCGATGGCGAGCGCCGCATCGCCGATTTCGAGCGGCTGCGCGGCGAGAGCCTGCAAGCGGCGCAGGCCGCGGTTCTGGCGACGGCGCAGCAGGTCTCGTCGAAGCTCCTCGACGACCACAAGCGCGAGACGACCGAAGCCAAGAAAGCCGCCGAAGAGCGGGTGCGCGAGGCGAGCGCGACGCTGGTCAAGCAGATGGACGACATCGCCAAGGCGGTGCAGCAGCTGCAGGGGCAGGTCCAGGAGAAAGGCGCGGCGCTCGACACGCTGTGGCGGGCGCTGTCGAGTCCCGGCGGCGCCGGCCAGGCGGCCGAGATCGGGCTTGCCAACACGCTGGCCGCCTTCGGGCTCGAGCCCGAGCGCGACTTCGTGCTGCAGCACACCACCGAGGACGAGGAAGGCCGCCGGCTGCGCCCGGATGCGGTGGTGTTCCTGCCTGGCAACAGCGTGCTGGTCATCGACTGCAAGGCGTCGAAATTCCTGATCGACATCGCCCGTGCCGAAGGCAGCGACGCCGAGGCGGAGGCCTATCGCAACCTGGCGCGCACCATGAACCAGCATCTGCGCGCGCTGGCCGAGAAGGATTACCGCAGCGCCATCCTCAACGCCTGGCGGCAATCCGGCCGCGCCGGCGAGATGGCGCGAATCCTCTCGGTGATGTACCTGGTCAACGAAGCGGCGCTGGAGCGGCTCAACCGCGCCGATCCCGAATTCACGCGCAAGGCGCGCGAGCGCGACATCATCCCGGCCGGTCCCGCCGGGTTGCATTGCGCCCTCTCGCTCGCCTCGGCCGAGATCAATCTGATGCGGCAGGTCGAGAGCCACCACAAGATCATCGACGCCACGCGCGCGCTGCTCGACGGCATGGCCGTGACCTTGGGGCACGCGGCGAGCCTCGGCCGCGGCATCAAGGCGGCGGCCGACAGCTTCGCCAAGCTCACCGCGTCGGTGAACCAGCGGCTGCTGCCGCGCGCCCGCAGCCTGGCGAAGTTCGGCGTCCAGCCGAACAAGCCGCTGCCCGCCAACCTCCCGGCCTACAACGTCCATGCGCAAGAGAGCGAGCTGCTGATCGAGGGCGAGGCCGATCTCGTCGACAGCGAGACGCCGCCGCTGCCGCGGCTGGTGAAGTAGCGCGGACGGGCCCTCACCCTCCCGCTTGACGACAGCAAAACCCCTGGACAGCGCCGCAGACGCCGATGCAAAGTTCGGTACTGAAGAGTACCAGCAACGGTTCAAACCCATGAAGCAGCGCCCTCGCCCCGATACTGACACCGACGCCGAGACGCCGATCAGCGCGCGGATTCTTGGCGCCGCGTTCAAGGCGTTCGCGGAGAAGGGCTATGCCGGGACCAGCACGCTCGAGATCGCGACGCGCGCCAAAGTGTCGAAGCGCGATCTCTATCAGAATTTCGGCAGCAAACAGGCCGTGCTGGTCGCCTGCATCAAGAACCGGACCGCGCGGATGCGGTTGTCGCCGGACCTGCCCGTGCCGCAGAACCCCGCGATGCTGGCGGCGGCGCTGAAAGGCTTTGGCGCCACGCTGCTGGACGAGGTCTCGCATCCCTCGGTGATCGCGATGTTCCGCCTCGCCATCGCCGAAGCGACGCGCTCACCCGAGGTCGCGCAAACCTTGCAGGAAGCCGGCCGCGATGC
>JASHUO010000076.1 GCA_030039975.1 Alphaproteobacteria bacterium | reverse complement strand
TTGGGCAGGGTCGTGGTGATCTGCTCGTGCTTCAAGAGCGCGTGGCACAGATTGTCGAACATGGCCTTGCGATGGCCGGAGGTGCGGCTGAAGCTGCGGCCGCGCAGACGATGGCGCATGACGAAATCCCCCTGGCGCTCAGTATGGCTCTTCGAGGCGCTTGGCGAGCTCCTCGATATTCTCGGGCGGCCAGTTCGGGATCTCCATCCCGAGATGGAGCCCCATCTGCGCCAGCACCTCCTTGATCTCGTTCAAGGATTTGCGGCCGAAATTCGGCGTCCGCAGCATCTCGGCCTCGGTCTTCTGCACGAGGTCGCCGATATAGACGATGTTGTCGTTCTTGAGGCAGTTGGCCGAGCGCACGGAGAGCTCGAGCTCGTCCACCTTGCGCAGCAGGTTCTTGTTGAAGGGCAGCTCATGCGCCGGCGCCTCTTCGCTGGCGGCGCGCGGCTCCTCGAAATTGATGAAGAGCTGCAGCTGGTCCTGCAGGATGCGGGCGGCGAGCGCCACCGAATCCTCCGGCGTCACCGCGCCATTGGTCTCGATGCGCATCGACAGCTTGTCATAGTCGGTGACCTGGCCGACGCGGGTGTTGTCGACGCGGTAGCTCACCTTGCGCACCGGGCTGAACAGGGCGTCGACCGGGATGAGGCCGATCGGCGCGTCCTCGGGCCGGTTCTGCGTCGCCGGGACATAGCCCTTGCCGGTCTCGACGGTGAACTCCATGGCGATCTTGGCGGCGCTGTCGAGCGTGCAGATCAGCGCGTCGGGATTCATCACCTCGATGTCGTGGCCGGTCTCGATCATGCTGGCGCGCACCTCGCCCGGGCCCTGCGCCTTGAGGCGCATGCGCTTGGGACCTTCGCCATGCATGCGGAGCGCGATGCCCTTGACGTTGAGCACGATGTCGGTGATGTCCTCGAGCACGCCGGGCAGCGACGAGAATTCGTGCAGCACGCCCTCGATCTGCATCGAGGTGATCGCCGCTCCCTGCAGCGAGGAGAGCAGCACGCGCCGCAGCGCGTTGCCGAGCGTCAGGCCGAAGCCGCGCTCCAGCGGCTCGGCGACGACGGTCGCGGTGCGCGCGGGATCGTCGCCCGGCTCGATCGAAAGCTGCTTGGGCTTGATGAGCGCTTGCCAGTTTTTCTGAATCACGAGCGGAACCCTCATGCGGTTTGGCGCGATCCCGGGATCGCTGCCGTACATTCCGAACGCGACGGTCGCACGAAGGCGACGAGGCACGTCCAACAGCGCGGCGCCGAAGCGCCGGCAGAACTCAGACCCGGCGCCGCTTCGGCGGCCGGCAACCATTGTGCGGGATCGAGGTCACGTCGCGAATTGACGTCACCGCAAAGCCCACCGCCTGCAGCGCACGGAGCGCCGATTCGCGTCCCGAGCCGGGGCCTTTCACCTCGATCTCGAGCGTGCGCATGCCATGCTCCATCGCCTTGCGGCCGGCATCCTCGGCAGCGACCTGCGCGGCATAGGGGGTCGATTTGCGCGAGCCCTTGAAACCCATGGTCCCCGCCGACGACCAGGCGATGGTGTTGCCCTGAGCGTCGGTGATGGTGATCATGGTATTGTTGAAAGTGGCGTTAACATGCGCGACGCCGGAGGTGATGTTCTTGCGTTCGCGACGGCGCAGACGCGGCGCTGCTGCAGGCTTCGCCATGATTCCTCTCGTCCTTCGGGCTTACTTCGTCACCGTCTTTTTGCCGGCGATCGGCCGCGCCGGACCCTTGCGGGTACGCGCATTGGTATGCGTGCGCTGACCGCGCACCGGCAGGCCCTTGCGATGGCGCAGGCCGCGATAGCAGCCGAGATCCATCAGCCGCTTGATATTCATCGCCACCTGGCGCCGGAGATCGCCCTCGACGGTGAAATCGCGGTCGATCAGTTCGCGGATGCGCAGCACCTCGTCATCGGTGAGCTCATGCACGCGGCGCTGAGTCGGGATGCCCAGCTGGCCGCAGATCTTCTCGGCCGTGGTCCGGCCGATGCCATGGATATAGGTGAGCCCGATCGGAACCCGCTTCTGGCTCGGGATGTTGACGCCAGCTATACGCGCCACCTGCGCATCTCCTTAGGTGTGGTGTCCGACAACGGCAAAAGCCACGGAAAGGCCGAGGGCGCGCATTATAGGAATCCGCCGCCCAAAGTCAACCGTCCCACGGGGTCAAGGTCTATATAGCCCCTGCGCCGATTTTTGCAACCGTCGCGCCCTTCCCGCCACACCGCCATCGCCCGGGTCCTACCGCTCATGCCGACCGCGTTGTGACGTCGAGGACGACGGAAAGCAGACGCGGCCCGAGCGCTGCCGAGCCGCGCTCGTTCTGCCCGGTCACGGCCGCCCGAGGATTGCTTCGATCTGCCGTCCGACCTCGTCGATCGAGGCCATGCCATCGACCGGGTGGAGCAGCCCCTTCTTGCGGTAATAGGGCAGGATCGGGGCGGTCTGCTCGCGATAGGCCTTGAGCCGGATCTTGACCGCCTCGGGCCGATCGTCGGCGCGACGGGTGAACTCGGTCGCGCCACAGACATCGCAGACCCCGTCGGTCTTCGGCCGGTTGAACTGGTCGTGATAGCTGGCACCGCATTTGGCGCAGCTGAAGCGGCCGGCGATGCGGTCGATCAGCGCCGCCTCGTCCACGGTCATCTCGATGACGGCGTCGAGCTTCAACCCCTTCTCGGCGAGCATGCGGTCGAGCGCCTCGGCTTGCGGTACGGTGCGAGGGAAGCCGTCGAGGATAAAGCCCTTGCCGCCCTTCAACTGGTCGATGCGCCGGGAGATCATCTCGATGATCAGGTCATCGGAGACGAGCTTCCCGGCATCCATGATCGCCTGGGCCTTGCGGCCGAGCTCGCTGCCCGATTTGCGCTCCGCCCGGAGCATGTCGCCGGTCGAGAGCTGAACCAGCCCGTATTTCTCTTCGATGCGCTTCGCCTGGGTACCCTTGCCGGCGCCCGGCGGCCCGAGCAGGACGATGCTCACCCGCGTCTCCCGCGCAGTTTCGCCTTTTTGATCAGCCCCTCATACTGATGTGCCAGCAGATGCGAATGGATCTGCGCCACCGTGTCCATGGTGACGCTGACCACGATCAGCAGGCTGGTGCCGCCGAAATAAAACGGCACATTGTATTGCGAGACCAGGATCTCCGGCAGCACGCAGACCGCCGCGAGATAGAGCGAGCCGACCACGGTGAGCCGGGTCAGGACATAGTCGAGATAATCGGCGGTGGTCTTGCCCGGACGGTAGCCCGGCACGAAGCCGCCATATTTGCGCAGATTGTCCGCCGTCTCGGTCGGGTTGAAGACGATCGCGGTGTAGAAGAAGCAGAAGAAGACGATGAGCGCCACGTAGAGCACGATATAGATGATGCTGCCATGGCGCAGATAGATGCTGAACCAGCCGAGGATGCCGGTCTGGTCGGCGGAGCCGAAGCTGGCGAAGGTCGCCGGCAGCAGCAGCAGGGACGACGCGAAGATCGGCGGGATCACGCCTGAGGTATTGAGCTTCAGCGGCA
>JASHUO010000822.1 GCA_030039975.1 Alphaproteobacteria bacterium | reverse complement strand
CAGCACGGCCGGGGAACGGGGGGCCGGAAAGCGGCGGGGCCTGGCATGGGCGTTGCACGATAGGGTGCATCGGATCGGCGTGCCTGGCACGCCCGACAGCAGAGGAGGCCCCGATGACGCGCGCCGAACTCACCGAAAAGATCGCTGTCCTGAAGCGCAAGCGCGGATTGTCCTGGAAAGGGATCGCCGCCGAGCTCGGCCCGGGCTCGCCGGTCTACTACACCGCGGCGCTGCTGGGGCAGATGAAGCTCTCGAAGGCCGAGGCCGAAGCGGCGGGCAAGCTGCTCGGCCTCGATGCCGACGAGGTGGCGCTGCTGCAGGAGGTGCCCTATCGCGGCTCACTGCCGACGGCGGTGCCGACCGATCCGCTGATCTATCGCTTCTATGAGCTGGTGCAGGTCTATGGCACGACCTGGAAGGCGCTGATTCAGGAAGAGTTCGGCGACGGCATCATGAGCGCCATCGATTTCGATATGGCGCTCGAACGCCAGCCCGATCAAAAGGGCGACCGCGTGCGCATCACCATGAGCGGCAAGTTCTTGCCCTACAAACAGTACTGAGCGGGCGGCGCGGCGTCGGTTCGAGAAGCGCCGAGCAAGAATCGGTTTTGCTATGGCGCCAGTACTGAGTCCTCGGTCGCGCCGTTCACCGCGAGCTGTCGGTATGCGAGAGCGAGAAAGCCGACCGTGATCGCGGCGCCAAGGAAGCTGAGCAACAGGTCGAGTTCGGTCGCTGCCATCACCTGCAGGGGCGTGGGTGCAGGTATGACCTTCCGGCCCTCCTGCGCTGCGATCCAGAGCTGCCAGACCGGAACGCCCAGGGCCTTCTCGATGACGACCTTGATCCCCTCGAAAGGTGCCAAGCAGAGCATCACGCCGAAGGCGAGCTGGATGCCGTTCCCGCGCGCACGCTGCCAGGCGCGGCTCAGCACGGCGTCGTGTTCGTCCTCGGCAAGCGCCGGCAGTGCGAGCAAGACGCCGGCGACCGGAATCAGCAGCACGACCAGCGCTATGATCTGTAAGGGATCCGTCACCGACCGCGTCAGCGGCGCGAGGTGATAGAGAACGACCGTGAGGCTGAGGAAAACAACCAGAAGCGTCCCGCCGAAAAACAGGACGCCGCGGACGATCGCGACCACCAGAACGGCGTAAGCGATAAAGCGCAGCTCGCGTCGACCGAGCCGGGGCAGCGCGCGCGGCCGCTCGTCGCTCAGAACACTTCTCAGCCAGGCGAAAGACAACAGGGCCTCGCCCAGCATTTCTCCGAGCCGCAGGATCGCCGGCAGAACGGATGCGAAAGGGAGTGCGGTCTGCGCGAACATGAAAAGCGCCATAAACGCCGTCAACGCGATGAGCCACGCACCCGCGGTGAGAAGGAATCGGCCGGGATTGGCAAAGACGATTTCATAGGCATCGCCCACCGTTTTCCAGAGAGCGATCTTTGTCACGGCGAGCGGCACGGGCATCCTGCTGCAACGAAACGGGCTGGCGCGGCAGCAATCCTGCGGTGGACGATGGCGCGGCCACAAGCCGATTTGGCACGCATTTTATTGGTATTGCCGCGATCCTTCGGCGCGAAGCATCGCTGGCGTTAAAAGAATCGCAATGAGTTCGGCCCGACATTGCGTCTAAAGCTGGACATTGGAGAGAGGGGCCTTCCGTCATGCGTCTCATGATCGGGATCATTGTCATCTTCGGTCTTGCCTTCTGGCTCTTCACGCCGCATTTGTCGCCGGTGCAGCCCGATCCGAGGCTGCGGACATTCAGTCAATCCAAGGAAGACTCGGTGGCGCTTGCGAATGCCGCCGCCGCCGGCAAGCTGCACGAAGACCCGCAGCGCCGCGCGCTTCGGCAGGCCTTGATCTATGCGAGTGGCCGTGTCGAATCATCACCCTGCGACAACCAGCTGCGGCAGGGACTGAAGGACGCGATCGCGGCTTACCTCAGCTACCTGAAGCAAACACACGACGATCCGGTCGAGACCTTCAAACTCGAGGATGGTACCGTGGTCGACGCCACAGCCTATCTCTCCCAGCCAGCCCGCGACGCCTTGCACCGTGCGCAAGCGGCGCGCTGCGACGGAGGCTCCTCGGGGTGATGGCCGATGCGCGCTTGGATTTGGCTGCTCATCGTCGCCGGCATGGCCGCTTGGCTCGCGGGACCCAGTCTCGCGCCGCATTCGCCGGATCCGCGCCTCTGGACCTATCAACGCTACGAGCAGGACCAGCAGAGCTTCGAGATCGCGCGGGCGCAAGGGCAACTGCACGAGGATCCCGAGCGGCGTAAGCTGCGTGAGGCCGTGCTCACCGCAGCAGCCCGGCTCGAATATTCGCCCTGCGACAAGCAATTGATACCACCGTTGCGCGTTGCCATCGGCAAGCACCTTCTGGAGATGCGCAACACCGTCCAGCAGAGGCTGGAAACCGCCAGCATCGCTGGCCAGGAGGTCGATGCGACCGACTTCCTCAACACCGAGACCTCGCAGGTGATCCGCGAGGCGGTCAATGCCGGGCTCGTGTATCGCGAGGATTTGCCGGCGGAAGTCGGCATCCTCTTTCCCCCTCGCCCGCCCCGCCCGGATCATAGCTGGTACGCGGGACGGTTCGCCTGCAAAAACGGTGATCGCGACTAGCGTCTGCCCGGCATCCTACGCTTGCCGGGCGCGCCAAGTTGCCATCAAGCGGCGCCGCCGCCATCATGCCGCCTCGGCAAGAGGGCAGGGAGGCGCGCGTGCTGCAGGGAAAGGTCGCTTGGATCACCGGCGCGGGCAGCGGCATCGGCCGCGCCGGCGCGATCGAGCTGGCCCAGGCCGGCGCGCGCATCGTGCTCAGCGGCCGGCGTTCGGGACAGCTCGACGAGGTGGCGGCGGAAATCCGCAACGCTGGCGGCACGGCCGAGGCGGTGCCGCTCGATGTCGGCAACAAGGGCGCTGTCGCTGAAGCGGCGGCGGGGATCCTGTCGCGGCATGGGCGGGTCGACATTCTCGTCAACAGCGCCGGCATCAACCTGCCGACGCGCTTCTGGAAAAATCTGACGCCCGACAGCTTCCAGCAGATCGTCGATATCAATCTCAACGGCG
>JASHUO010000821.1 GCA_030039975.1 Alphaproteobacteria bacterium | reverse complement strand
CAGAAGAACATCAACGCGATAGCGGTGGCGCTGGCGGACATGAGCGTTGTCGACATCGAGTAGGCTGCGAAATACGTGTGGGGTTCCGAAACCCCGCGCGGCTTGATGCAGTCTGCGGCGTGGCGCCCGCTCCCGCCGTTGTCGCCTACCCTCCCGCGTGCAGCGCCTCCCACACCCGCCGCGGTGTCGCCGGCATGTCGATGTGGCGCAGGCCGGTCTTGGGATGGAGCGCGTCGACGAGGGCGTTGATCACCGCCGGTGGCGCGCCGATCGCGCCGGCCTCGCCAGCGCCCTTGACGCCGAGCGGGTTGGCCTTGCACGGCACGTTATGCGTGGCGAAGGAGAACGACGGCAGGTCGCCGGCGCGCGGCATGGTGTAGTCCATGAAGGAGCCGGTGACGAGCTGGCCGCTGTCGGCATCGTAGACGGTGTGCTCGTACAGCGCCTGACCGATGCCTTGCACCACGCCGCCATGGACCTGGCCTTCGAGCATGATCGGGTTGATGGTGCGGCCGAAATCATCGACGATCGTATAACGCACCACGCTCGAGACCCCGGTTTCGGGATCGATCTCGACCTCGCAGATGTGGCAGCCATTGGGGAAGGTCGCCGCCGGCGGCACGCGCTGCCGGGTGACGTCGAGGCCGGGCGCCATGCCCGCCGGCAGCCGCTTCGGGTCGCGCGCGGCCGCTGCCACCTCGAACAGGTCGAGCTTCAGGTCGGTGCCGGCGACGACGAACTGCGCATCGCCGAACTGCACGTCGACCGCCGAGGCTTCGAGCAAATGCGCGGCGAGCTGACGGCCCTTCGCGATCACGTCCTGCGATGCCTCCAAGAGCGCCGAGCCCGCCACCGGCAGCGCCCGCGAGCCGCCGGTCAGCCCGACCGGCGTGCGGTCGGTATCGCCCATGATCACCTCGAGCCGGTCGGGATCGACGCCGAGCTGATCGGCGACCACCTGCTTGTAGGCGGTGATGAGGCCGGTGCCGTATTCGACATTGCCCATCACCAGCTCGATATGCCCGTCCTTGAACTCGATCGAAGCGGTCTCCGGCAGCCCGCCGCCGCAGCGCTCGGTGTAGGTCGCCATGCCGATGCCGCGCAGCTTGCCGCGGCGCTCGCTCTCGGCGCGGCGCGGCGCGAAGCCGGCCCAATCCGCGGCCTTCATGCCGAGATCCATCACCTGCTCGAACTCGCCGGAATCGAAGACGAGCTTCGTCGCCGAGGTGTAGGGCATGGCGCGCGTCGGGATGAAATTGATGCGGCGGATCGCATCGGGCGCGAGCCCCATATCGCGCGCCGCCGCGTCGACGAGCCGCTCCATCAGATAGGCCGCCTCGGGCCGCCCGGCGCCGCGATAGGCGCAAACCGGCACGGTGTTGGTGCAGATGCCCTTGACGTTGATGTGGATGGCGGGCGTCGTGTAGAGGCCCGAGACGAGATCGGTGGAGCGCGTCGGGATGAAGGGACCGAGCGGCGAGAGATAGGCGCCGAGATTGGCGAGGGTGGTGACGCGCAGCCCGAGGAAACGGCCCTTCTCGTCCATGGCAAGCTCGGCGCGCGTGACATGGTCGCGGCCCTGATTGTCGGAGACGAAGCCTTCCGAGCGGTCCGACTGCCACTTCACCGGCCGCTTCAGCTTGCGGCTCGCCCAGACCGCGAGCGCCTGCTCGGGATAGACGAACGCCTTCATGCCGAAGCCGCCGCCGACATTGGGCGTCACCACGCGCAGCTTGTCCTTGCCGATCTTGAGGATCATCTCGGCGATCGGGTCGCGCACGAGATGCGGGCCTTGCGTCGTGGTGTAGAGCGTCGAGCGGTCGCTCGCAGCGTCGTATTCGGCGAGCGCGTTGCGCGGCTCCATCGAATTGGCGACGACGCGGTTGTTGACGATCTCGATGCCGGTGACGTGCTTGGCCTTGGCGAAGGCGGCGTCGGTCGCCTTCGCATCGGTCATGTCATTGTCCCAGTCGAAGACGATATTACCGGGGATGTGGTCGAAGAGCTGTGGCGCGCCAGGGGCCATCGCCGCGCGGGAGTCCACCACCGATGGCAGCTCTTCATAGTCGAACTCGATCGCTTCGGCGGCATCGCGCGCCGCGTTCAGCGTCTCGGCGACGACGAAGGCGACGGGCTGCCCGACATGGCGCAGCTTGCCGATCGCGAGCAGCGGCCGCGGCGTGTCGTGGCGCGGCTTGCCATCGCGGCTCGTCAGCGGATGGACGCAGGGCACGTCGCCGAGCTTCTCGGCCGCGACCTCAGCCCCGGTCAGCACCAGCAGCACGCCCGGGAGCTGCCGCGCCGCGGCCGCATCGAGGCGGTTGAGCCGCGCATGCGCGACCGGCGAGCGCAGCACTGCGGCGAACACCATGCCCGGCAGCGCGATGTCATCGGTGTAGCGGCCCTTACCGGTGAGGAGCCGCAAATCCTCATACCGCCGCAGCGGCTGGCCGATGCCGAATTTCACGGTGACGATCTCCCTCTGCTGACCCGAAGAGAGATGCCGCGGTTTGGCCGCGATTTCAAGCCAGGGGTCTCAGACCGCTCTCACGGCGTCTGATTCGCGTGGTCGACCTGCCAGCCCTGGAAGAGCTGGATGCCCATCGCCTGCCCGACCCGGATCGCCTCGCGCCGGCCGCAGCGCGTCAGCACGATGCGGCCCTTGCCGCACTCCGCGATCGCGGCGCAGAGCTCGCGCAAGGTCCGGTCGTCGAGCTGCAGCAGCGCATCGTCCCAGACGACCTTGACGTAATCGACATCGAAGCGGCGGAAATTGATGAAGGGCAGGGCCTGGTAGATCACGCCGTCGAGGCAGCGCTGATAGCCGCGCCGCTTCAGGGCTTCGGACACCGTCAGGAAGGCCGGAAGATCCGACCAGAGATCGGCAAGCTGGATTTCGAGGATGAGACGGTCGCGCCAATCGGTGGGGCGCTGGTCGTCGAAGGTGACGAACTCGGGCGACAGCAAGGTGGCGAGGTTGACGTTGACGCTGAGCGGGCGCTGGAAGTCGAGATGGTCGCGCAGCAGCGTCGACAGCATGTAACGGTCGAGCCAACGCATCAGATAGATGAAGAGCTGGCGGTCCTTGGCGAGATCGAAATTGTCGCCGACAGCGCTGCGCAGCCGAGAAATCGAGAAGAAGAACTCGTCGAAGCGCGCCTGTGGCGGCTTGCCCGGCACCATTTCCCACACCGTCTGCCGGCGGCCCATGGTCGAGAGATCGATGCGGCTCACCGCCTCGATCAGCTCGCTGACGCGCGCGGGGTCGAGCAGGCCGGTCTCGCCGCTTGCCGCAAGCTGCACCGGCGGCGGCGGCGCAGTGTGCTGCTTCGCCTCGCTCTCGCGGATCTCCTCGAGCGCGGCGACGAAACCCGCATGATTCACTTCGAGATCATAGGCGGCGCAGAAATCGGCCTGCTCGACGCCTTCGCGCGCCAGGGGATCGTCGTTGAAGAGATAGCGCAGAAGCTCCGTTGTCTCCTCGATCGCCTTGCGCGTGATGCCCTTGCAGATCATGACGAGATCGCCGTTGCGCAGCAGGAAGAGCCGGCCCGGATATTGATCCATCACCTCCTGCAGCATGTTGGCGAC
>JASHUO010000820.1 GCA_030039975.1 Alphaproteobacteria bacterium | reverse complement strand
CCGCCGCTCGCCGTCCTCGCGCCGCTCGGCCTGGCGCCGCTGCTGGCCGTCGCCGCCCTGGCGCTGATCGCGACCGGTCCCCGGCAAGCGCTGGCGACGGCGCGGCCTTATGCCGATCTCGCCGCCCTCTTGCTCGTCCTCTCGCTCTGGGCCGCGCTGTCGGCGCTGTGGTCGCCGATCCCCTTCCATAGCCTCTTCGAAGCGGGACGGTTCCTCGTCGTCGCCGCCGCCGGGTTGGTGGTGGTCGGCGGCGCCGCTGCCCTCGGCGAAGCCGCGGCCGAGCGCAGCCTGCGGGCGTTGCTCGCGGGGCTGGCGCTCGCCATCCTCTTGCTGCAGGTGGAGCTGCGCAGCGGCGAAGTCATCGCGCATTGGATCAGCGACGCGCCGCCCGCCGCGCCGCTGCCGATCCAGCGCTATGACCGCGGCGTCACCGTGCTGGTGCTGCTGGCGCTGCCGGGCGTGTCCTACCTTTCGGCGCAACGCCAATGGCTCGGCCTCGCCGTGCTGGCGCTCGCGGCGGCAGTGACCGTTATCGCTTTCAGCAGCCACACGAGCATTCTCGCTCTCGCCGCCGCCTTGGTCGTCGGCGCGGTCGCGTGGCGCTGGCCGCGCTTCGTCGCGGTCTGCCTCACCCTCGGAACGCTGCTTATCGCGACGGTCTTTCCGCTGCTGGCGCCGGGCGGAGCGACGATCGAGAGCATCCGGCGCGCTCTGCCAATGCTGCCGCCTTCAGCCATTCATCGCCTCGCGATCTGG
The DNA here is from genome assembly GCA_030039975.1 of Alphaproteobacteria bacterium. Lineage (GTDB taxonomy): Bacteria > Pseudomonadota > Alphaproteobacteria > ATCC43930 > CGMCC-115725 > DAHUYF01. The sequence goes on along the minus strand of JASHUO010000820.1, from coordinate 3,554 downwards.
CGCTTCACCAGCGACCGGATCGCCGAGCGGCCCTTCTTCGGCTGGGGCATGGACAGTTCGCGCGCCATTCCCGGCGGCACCTTGCCCGTCACACATTATTTTCCGCAGATCCACCTCACCCCTTTTGCCCAAGCGATGCCGCTTCATCCGCATGACGCCGCGCTGCAATGGCGGCTCGAGCTTGGCCTGCCCGGCCTTGCGGTGCTGATCATTCTGCTCGGCATCGTGCTGTGGCGGCTGACGCCGCGGCGCATTGCAGATTGGCGCCGCGCGCTCGCTTTCGCCTATGCCGCGGCCGCGCTCACCGTCGCGCTGCTCAGCTTCGGCGCCTGGCAAGCCTGGTGGGTCTCGCTCGTCTGGCTCGGCACGGCGTTCCAGATGACAGGGATCGGGAATCACGGATCAGAAACGCGCGCCCGTCTGATCCCAGATCCCTGATCTCCTGATCCCTGATCGCCTGATCAGCGGTCCTGTCCGCTCCGCTCCAGCCGTTTTGCGCGCGCGTCCAGATCATCGGCGACCTGCGAGAGATCGTCGGCAAGCTCAGGCTCGTCGTCGCGCATCTGCTCGCGCACCAGCTTGCGGATCGCCGCTGCGCGCTCGCGCAGCAGCTTCGCGGCCTTGGGTCCCTTCATTGCGTGCCCCGCGCATCACGCTGCCGCCACACAAACGATAGTAGCGTCAAATCAGCGGCAGAGGCATCGTTCTTTTACTGGGACGGTCAGCCGCGCCCCATAACGATCACAGCCGCACGGGCGCCATCGTCGAGGTAGAGCTGCGAGCGCGCAGCGAGGGGATGGCTGTCCGCGGTGAGCGCCACTGCCGCCAGAGAGACGAGCAGCAGCGCCGCGGCCAGCGCTGGACGCGAGATCCGGCGCAGCAAGGCTCGCTGCTGCGCTTTCTGCAAAGCATCGAGCGTGATCTCGAGCTGTCGCCGCTCGAGCTGCCAGATCGAGCGCTGATGCTCATGCATGAGCTTCAGATCGGCGATGAGCCGCTCATGCTGCGTTGTCGCCTCCTCGACCGCCGTGCTCGCCATCGCCGCAACGCGCTGCGCCTCTTCGAGCTGCGCCGCGAGTTCGCGGACGCGGCTTTCCCACGCGCCACGCTCCTCATTGCGCGTCGTGAGCAAGCGGCGCAGCCATTGCATGAGCCGCAACCGCTCGTTCGCTTTCTCGGGGGCGTCCGCGTCCTCGGCGGCTTTCTCAGGTGGCGGCAATTCGTGCTCGGCCTTGAGCGCGGCGACGAGCTGCATGATCCGCGCAACCGGCGGCGCTTCGCCCTCAGCGACGGGCGCCGCGCGGCGCGCGGCACGCTTTCTCGTCTTCACCGCGACCGCGCCTTCGGCAGCGACCGCTTCATTCTCGGGCGTCATGCCCAGAGCCCCTTGTCTTGTCTCCGCCGCCATTATGGCCGGCCGTGGTTAACCGATGGTTTCCCCGGTTGAGGCTTTTGCGGGGCCTGTGTAGGGTCGATCCCCTAGGAACCAGTCTGGGAAATAGCATGGGTCTGCTATTTCCCAGACAGGCTCCTCGGGAGGCCACGATTATGGAAAACGCCGCATTTCGCGCCGAAACGCGCGCCTGGCTCGAGGCGCAGTGCCCGCCCAGCATGCGCACCCCCGTGCCCGAGGACGAGGTCGTGTGGGGCGGCCGGAATGCCCGCTTCAAGAACCCGGACTCCAGGCTCTGGCTCGAGCGCATGGCGGCAAAGGGCTGGACCGTGCCGACCTGGCCCAAGGAATATGGCGGCGGCGGGCTCTCTGCCGCCGAGGCGCGCATCCTCGAGGAGGAGATGCGCCGCCTCGACTGCCGCTCGCCGCTGCAGAGCTTCGGCATCTGGATGCTGGGCCCGGTCCTGCTGGAGTGCGGCACCGAGGCACAGAAGGCAACGCATCTACCGAAGATCGCGCGCGGCGAAATCCGCTGGTGCCAGGGCTATAGCGAGCCGGAAGCGGGCTCCGATCTCGCCGGCCTCAAGACCCGCGCTCTCCTCCAGGGCGACAGCTTCCTCGTCAACGGCCACAAGATCTGGACCTCCTACGCCAATTTCGCCGATTGGATCTTCTGCCTCGTGCGCACCGATCCGCTGGCGAAGAAGCATGAGGGCATCAGCTTTCTGCTGATCGACATGGACGATCCCGGCGTGCGCACCCGGCCGATCCGCCTCATCAGTGGCGCCTCGCCGTTCTGCGAGACCTTCATCGAGAATCTGCGTGTCCCGCGCGAGAATCTCGTCGGCGGGCTCAATAATGGCTGGACGATCGCCAAGAAGCTGCTCGAGCATGAGCGCAAGATGATCGCCTCGATCGGCGAGCGGCAGCGCGGCGCCGAGCGCTCGCTCGCCGATCTCGCCAAAGCCTATGTCGGCGAGAAGGGCGGCGCCGTCGCCGACGCCGTGTTGCGCGACCGCATCGCGCAGATCGAGATCGACCAGCGCGCCTTCCGCCTCACCCAGCGCCGCGCCGCCGAGGAAGCGAAAGGCGGCTCGCCCGGGCCGGCTTCGGCGATGTTCAAGTATTACGGCACCGAGCTCAACAAACGGAAATTCGAGCTGCTGCTGCAGATCGCCGGAACGCAGGCCCTCGGTTGGGACGGCGACGGCTTCACCGCCGGCGAGCTGCGCCTCGCGCGCGAATGGCTGCGCTCCAAGGCAAACTCGATCGAGGGCGGCACCTCCGAAATCCAGCTCAACATCATCGCCAAGCGCGTGCTTGGCTTGCCCGATTGAGAGCGACGATTATGGCCCTCACCCTCGACGCCGACACCGCGCTCATCCGCGACACCGCGCTCGACTTCTTCGCCAAGCGCGCGCCGGTGAGCGCGCTGCGCAAGCTGCGCGACGACAAGGATGCGCTCGGTTTCTCTTTGCCGCTGTGGCGGCAGATGGCCGAGTTGGGTTGGGCCGGCTTTCTCGTGCCCGAGGCTTATGGCGGCAGCGATTTCGGCTATGTCGGCCTGGGCCAGGTGCTGGAAGCCGCCGGCCGCAGCCTTGCCGCGTCGCCGCTGGTCGCGACCGCGCTGATCGGCGCCAGCGCGCTGGCGCTCGCCGGCAGCGAGGCGCAGAAAGCGGCGCATCTGCCGGCGCTGGCCAAGGGCGAGCGGCTGCTCGCGCTGGCGCTCGAAGAGGGCGCGCATCACGCGCCCTACCGCATCGCCACGACTGCGAAGCGCAGCGGCGCGGGCTTCCGCATCGACGGCGAGAAGCGTTTCGTGCTCGACGGCCATGTCGCCGATCTTCTGGTGGTTGCCGCTCGCAGCGCCGGCGGCGTCGACGAGCGGCCGGGCATTACGCTTTTCCTCGTTCCCGCCGACACCAAGGGCGTATCACGCTCCCGCACCGAGATGGTCGACAGCCGCAACGCCGCGATCATTCGGCTCCAGGGTGTGGAAGTGAGCGAGGATGCGGTGCTGGGACGGGTCGATGAGGGCGCCGAACTGCTCGATCCCGTGCTCGACCGCGCCCGCGCCGGGCTTGCCGCGGAAATGCTCGGCACCGCCGCCGAGGCTTTCGAGCGCACCCTCCAGTACCTCAAGGACCGCAAGCAGTTCGGC
>JASHUO010000819.1 GCA_030039975.1 Alphaproteobacteria bacterium | reverse complement strand
GAGCCAAGCCAGGCCGGCCCGGCGAGGCCCGCTTTTAACCCGGCGACTCCGAGCCTGTCCAGCCATGGGGCTTGGTGCGCGCGCCGCGCCACGCTTGTTTCGCGCACGAAAAGAGCGGCGCCGGCGGGAGGGTGCCGGCGCCGCGGGTCCGTTTCGTCGGGGGGGTGGGAAAACGGACCGGAAAATTATTCCTCGGTGCCGCCTTCGCTGCCGGCCACCATCATCGCATCGGCGACGAGGCCGGCATTGCTGCGGATCGCACGCTCGATGGCGTCGGCGACATCGGCATTGTCCCTGAGGAAGACCTTGGCGTTTTCGCGACCCTGGCCGATGCGCTGGCCCTCATAGGAGAACCAGGAGCCGGATTTCTCGACGACGCCGGCCTGGATGCCGAGATCGAGCAGTTCGCCGCGCTTGGAGACGCCTTCGCCATACATGATATCGAACTCGACCACCTTGAAAGGCGGCGCCATCTTGTTCTTGACCACCTTGACGCGGGTCTGGTTGCCGATGACCTGCTCGCGCTCCTTGATCGCGCCGATACGGCGGATGTCGAGGCGGACCGAGGCGTAGAATTTGAGCGCGTGGCCGCCGGTCGTGGTCTCGGGATTGCCGAACATGACGCCGATCTTCATGCGGATCTGATTGATGAAGATCACCATGCAGCGCGACTTCGAGATCGAGCCGGTGAGTTTGCGCAGCGCCTGGCTCATGAGGCGCGCATGCAGCCCCATATGATTGTCGCCCATCTCGCCTTCGAGCTCGGCGCGCGGCACCAGCGCCGCCACCGAATCCACGACCAGCACGTCGATGGCGCCCGAGCGCACCAGCGTGTCGGCGATCTCGAGCGCCTGCTCGCCGGCATCGGGCTGCGAGATCAGGAGATCATCGATATTGACGCCGAGCTTCCTCGCATAGGCGGGGTCGAGCGCATGCTCGGCATCGACGAAGGCGCAGGTGCCGCCGCTCTTCTGCGCTTCGGCGATGACATGGAGCGCGAGCGTGGTCTTGCCGGAGCTTTCGGGACCGTAGATCTCGATGATGCGGCCGCGCGGCAATCCGCCAATGCCGAGCGCGATATCGAGGCCGAGCGACCCCGTGGAAATGACCTCGGTCTCCGCCGCCGCTTCGCGCGAGCCGAGCTTCATGATCGAGCCCTTGCCGAACGCGCGCTCGATCTGGCCGAGAGCGGCGTCGAGAGCCTTCTGCTTGTCCATGGTGTCCTTGTCCAACAGGCGTAAAGCCGGCTGCGTCATAACCCCGCCCTCCTTATTCCATAGCGCCCCGAGGCTTGCAACGAACCCGAGAGCGCCATCCGAGGTGGGGCAGTGTACATGCTTTGTTCACTGTGGCAAGTTCTTTTTTCGTTCCCATTTAACCTTGCGCAAAAGCCACACTCTGGATGGCTTTTGCCTAGAGAAATGCGCGCAATCTTACTTTTGCGGGGTCGGCGCCGGGGCCGGTGCCGAGCTGCCCTCGACGGGCAGATTGCTCTGGCGCAAGCAGGCGTTGAGCGCCTTCTCGCGTTTGGCGTTCGACTCGGGGGTGTAGTCGGGATAGGCCTTCTGCGCCTGCGTGGTGCAAATGTCCCGCAACCTCCAGATCGCGTTGTTCGTCTTCCATTGCTGGTCGGCGACAGCGGCGCCCGGCAGCCCGAGCAGGGCAACCGTCAGCAGGAGCGCGAGGCAGAGCTTGGATCGCATGCGAATGAAACGCCCGCGCCCCCGGATTGTTGCGCCCGCGAAACGGCCAACGCTGAAATTTGAAGCCGGCTTTCCGATCGAGCCCTCTGCCCCCGCTACGCACCATGACCGGACAGAATCGCAACCGCGTGATCAAGAGCGTCGCGGAAAGCATCATCGAACGAAACGCCGGTGATGCGCCAGCGATACTCCCGCCCCTGCCAGGCGAGGCGCCATCGCGCCGTCCAGCCGAGCGCGGCCTCACTCCAGACCAGGCTGCCGGAGAGCCCGGCATCACCGCCGATCGCCTCGGCAAGCGCGCGGCGGCGCGGCGCCGAAGCGGCGACGACGCCGGCATAGGTGACGCGCTCTTCCGCGGCGAGCTGCGCCTTCGGCAGCACGATCTGAATGTCGCGCTGTGCCGCGGCATCGCGGAGCGACAAGCGCTCGCCGAGGCCGCGTTCCCCGTCCTCGGTCAGGACATAGGCGCGCCTGGCATCGCGCACGCCGAGGAAAATGGCGAGCACCGGCCGCGGGGCGGCCCAAGGCGCAACGCCGAGCTGGTGCAGGGCCGCATCGATCTTCGGCGGATCGAAAGCGATGGTGAGATCGAACGGCCGATCGCGCGTCCCCTGCTCGTCATGGAGCGGCAGCCCGGCCATGCGGTCGTGATAGGTGAAGCTGGCGACGAATTGGGCAGCAGCCTGCTTCATCGGCACGAGCCTGGGATCGCCCCGGAGATGCGGATCACCGGAGACCTTCACCAGCACGGCTTCGAAGCAAAGACCGAAGCCCCGTGCGCGCTCGGCGTCGCCCTGGCCGGTGACGAAAGCGCGGCATTGGTAGAGGTCGGCGGGAGGGGAAGCGCGCGCGGCGAGGGGTGGGAGAAGGAGGGCGGCAGCGAGAGCAAGGCGCAGGGAAGCTCGTCGGAGGGGTGCGGCTCTCGCGGTTGCTGACGCAACCGCTGACGCCGCCGCGGGCAAATGCGCTAGGCGCATTTGCCTTGCGCTGATGCCGCCAAGGATGAATGCGCCGCGCGCATTCGCCTTAGGGCCGGTCCGCCAGCATCACCTCTTTGACTTTGCCGGCGAGCTGCTTCAGCGAGAACGGCTTGGGCAGGAAATGGATGTCGGCGTCGCGGTCGAGGCGCTTGCGGAAGGCGTCCTCGGTATAACCGGAGATGAAGATCACCTTCATGTCGGGATAGAGCTCGCGCACCTGCTTCACCAGGTTAGGCCCGTCCATGCGCGGCATGACGACGTCGGTGATGAGCAGCTCGACCTTCTCATTGCCCGAGGTGATGACCTCGAGCGCCGATTCGCCGCTTTTCGCCTCGATCACCTTGTAGCCCTTGTTGCGCAGCGCGCGGGCGCTGAAGAGCCGCACGGGATCCTCGTCTTCGACCAGCAGCACCGTGCCTGCGCCGGTCAGGTCGCGCGCCTGATCGGCGGTGAGGTCGGCGCGTGCCCCGGCGGCGGCCTCGCCGCCCTGATGCCGCGGCAGGAAGATCGAGAACTGCGCCCCCCGCGCCGGCTCGCTTTCGACGAAGACGAATCCGCCGGTCTGCTTGACGATGCCGTAGACGGTGGAGAGGCCGAGGCCGGTGCCGGAGCCGACTTCCTTGGTCGAGAAGAACGGCTCGAAGATGCGCACCAGATTCTCGCGCGGGATGCCGATGCCGGTATCGGTCACCTCGATCAGTACATATTCGCCGGGCGGCATCACCTCATGCGCGCGGCGCATCGGGAACTCGCTCGACATGTTGGCGGTGCGGATGGTGAGCGTGCCGCCGCCGGGCATGGCGTCGCGCGCATTGACGGCGAGGTTGATGATGACCTGCTCGAGCTGGCCCTGGTCGACCTTGACCAGGCCGAGATCGCGGCCATGCACCACCTTCAGCTCGATATTCTCGCCGATGAGCCGGCGCAGCAGATGCGACAGTTCCGCCAGAACATCAGTGATGTTGAGGACGCGCGGCTGCAAGGTCTGCTGGCGCGAGAAAGCGAGGAGCTGGCGCACCAGATTGGCGGCGCGGTTGGCGTTCTGCTTGATCTGCATGATGTCGGCAAAGGACGGATCGCCCG
>JASHUO010000818.1 GCA_030039975.1 Alphaproteobacteria bacterium | reverse complement strand
CAGGGGGAGCATTCCATGATCGGCGCCTTCGGCGTTTCGCTCGAGGGCAGGGAGACGCCCGGCGCGATGCGCGACATCGCCGCCGCTGCTGATGCGGCCGGCGCGTCGACGCTCTGGATCGCCTCGCATCTGTTTCAGCGCGAGCCGATCGCTGTCGCCACCGCGGCGCTGGCGGCGACGCGGCGCATCGGCGCCGCTTTGATGGCGATGAGTCCTTACACCGTGCATCCCGTTTACGCCGCCATGGCGGCCGCCACTTTGGACGAGTATTTCCCCGGCCGCGTGCAGCTTTGCCTCGGCGTCGGCGCGCCGCGCGATCTCGAAGCCGCCGGCGTCGAGGCGAAGGAGCCGCTGCGCACCTTGCGCGAGGCGATCGGCGTCGCGCGCGCACTCTTTGCCGGCGAGACCATCGACTTCGCCGGCGAGCGCTTCCGCGTGAAGGGGCGGCGCCTTGCCACCGGCGCTCGGCGAATCCCGATCGTTCTCGCGGCGTCGGGCCCGCACATGCTCGAGCTCGCCGGCGCCGCTGCCGATGGCGTGCTGATCAGCGCTGCGACCTCACCGGCCTTCATCCGCTGGTGCCTCGAGGCGGTGCGGCGCGGCGAAGCCGCTGCCGGCAGGTCGGTGCGCAAGATGGCGCTGGTCTACAGCTCGGTTGATGCGGAGGAGAAGACGGCGCATGACCGGCTGCGCCACACCTTGGGCTTCATCCTGCGCGGCCCCCATCACGCGCGCAATCTCGAGCTCGCCGGTACCACGCTCGATCAGCAGCGCCTCGCCGCGGCCTTCGCGCGGGAAGATTGGCCCGAGGTCGATCGCCTCGTCACCGACGAGGTGATGCGCTGTCACGCGGCGAGCGGCACGCCGGACCAGCTGCGCGCGGCGTTTCAGCGCTACCGCAGCGTCGGGCTCGACGAGATCGTCATCGCCGGCGCGGCAGGCGGCGACGCGCTGCGCCAGATCCTGTCGGTCGCCGCGCTTGGGGGGTAGGGCGAACGCGCATGCGCTGCAACCACTTCAACTCTCGCCTTGCCCGCGAAAGCGGGCATCCAGGGCTTCAGCTCCGACGAGCGAAGCGTGTCACTCTGGGTTCGCGCTTTCGCGGGAAAGGCAGATTATAGGCGCCGAATTTGACCAAGGATGCTCCAGCCAAGAGCGAGACCTGACATGACCGACAAAACTCTGCTCGTCACCGGCGGCGGCCGCGGCATCGGCGCTGCCACCTGCCGGCTCGCCGGCGCGCGAGGTTATCGGGTGGCGGTGAATTACCGCGCCGATGCCGCCGCCGCGGCGGCGCTCGTCGCCGAGATCATCGGCGCGGGCGGCGAGGCCGTGGCGCTTGCTGCCGATGTGTCGCGCGAGGCGGAGGTGGAGCGGCTCTTTGCCGAGGCCGAAGCGCGGCTCGGCCCGATCACCCATCTCGTCAACAATGCCGGGATCACCGGTCCTGCCGGCCGCTTCGAGGCGGTCGCGAGCGAGACCCTGCGCGCCGTGCTCGACGTCAATGTCCTCGGCACCATGCTGTGCAGCCGCGCCGCGATCCGCCGCATGTCGACGCGCAAGGGCGGAAGCGGCGGCGTCATCGTCAACATTTCGTCGAGCGCCGCCAGTTTGGGCGCCGCCGATCTCTGGGTCTGGTATGCCGCGACCAAGGCGGCGATCGAGACCTTGACCCTCGGCCTCGGCCGCGAGGTGGCGGGCGAGGGCATCCGCGTCTGCGGCGTCGCGCCCGGCTTCACCGCCACCGAGCTGTTGCTGGAATCGGGCGATCCCGAGCGCTTCCGCCAGATCGGCGCGCAGATCCCGCTCGGCCGCCCGGCGCGGCCGGAGGAGATCGCCGAGAGCGTCCTCTTCCTCCTCTCCGACGCCGCCTCCTACCTCACCGCCACCACGCTCCGCGCCGCCGGCGGGCGGTAAGGGGCGCACAAAAAGAAAGCGGCAGGAGCCGGGTTCGGCTCCTGCCGCGGGGCGCGCGGGGGGTGCGCGCTCTAGTTCGCTTGGCGTCGCAGGAAGGCGGGGATGTCGAGGAGGTCCTCGTCCTTCGACGGGGTGAGGCGGTCGGCCGGGTCGAGGGCGCCGAGCCGCGGCTGCGTCACTGGCGCGACGCGGGGTTGCGGCTGCTGCGGCTCGGGCTCGGCGAGGACGCGGCGGCCGACGCCGGTGACGCGCTCGAAAAGGCTCTGACCGCGGCTCTTCACCGGTTTCGGCGCGACGCGGCTGCCATTTTCCATCGCCGCCGCGGCGTAGGGGTCGGCGGCGCGTGCGGGCTGCGCCACCATCGCCGGCCGCACCGGCGCCTCGACCGGCCGCGGCGCGATGAAGACATCCGCCCTGACGGCGGCGCTCTCGATCGCCTCGGCCTGTGCCGGCAGCGGGCTCGCTTCGATCGCCATCGCGGCGGACGCCGCCGGCGCGGGTTCGGCCGCTTGCGGCAGCGGCTTCGCCGGGCCGCTATCGGCGACGAGCCGGATCTGCGGCCGCGTCTGGGCGAGCTGCTCGGCGTCGATGCCGGTCGCCACCACCGAGATGCGCATCCGGCCTTCGAGCTTCTCGTCGAAGGTCGAGCCGAAGATGATGTTGGCGTCGGGATCGACCTCTTCGCGGATGCGGTTTGCAGCTTCGTCGACCTCGAACAGGGTCATGTCGAGGCCGCCGGTGATATTGATGAGCACGCCGCGCGCGCCCTTCATCGAGACGTCCTCGAGCAGCGGGTTCGAGATCGCGGCCTCGGCGGCGTCGATGGCGCGGCGGTCGCCCTCGGCTTCGCCGGTGCCCATCATCGCCTTGCCCATCTCGCTCATCACCGCGCGGATATCGGCGAAGTCGAGGTTGATGAGGCCCGGCATCACCATGAGATCGGTGACGCCGCGCACGCCGGCATGCAGCACGTCGTCCGCCATCTTGAAGGCGTCGGCGAAGGTGGTGCGCTCATTCGCCACCCGGAACAGGTTCTGGTTCGGGATGATGATGAGCGTATCGACGAATTTCTGCAGCTCGAGGATGCCGGCCTCGGCGAGCCGCATGCGGTGCGTGCCCTCGAACTGGAACGGCTTGGTGATGACGCCGACGGTGAGGATGCCGGCCTCGCGCGCCGCCCGGGCGATGACCGGCGCCGCGCCGGTGCCGGTGCCGCCGCCCATGCCGGCGGTGATGAAGACCATGTTGGAGCCATCGAGCGCCGTCATGATCTCTTCCAGCGTCTCTTCCGCGGCGATGCGGCCGACATCGGGCCGCGAGCCCGCGCCGAGGCCGCGCGTGACGCTGGAGCCGAGCTGGATCTTGCGCTCGGCCAGCGATTGCCGCATCGCCTGCGCGTCCGTGTTGGCGATGACGAACTCGCAGCCGATCAGCTTGGAGCGGATCATGTTGTTGACCGCGTTGCCGCCGGCGCCGCCGACACCGACCACGGTGATGCGGGGTTTCAGCTCGTGCTCTTCCTTCGGAATGCTCAGATTGATCGTCATAACTCCCTCCGACGTAATCGGCTAAAGGTGGATGTTCCCGTTTTCGTTTCTCAAAAGTTCTCCCGGATCCAGTGGCCGAAGCGGTGCAGCACGCCGCTCGGCTCTTCGGTGAGCGCACGCCCTCGGCGCGGCGTTTCCGCGCGCTCGGACAGGGCGAAATGGACAAGGCCGGCCGAGGTGGCGAAGGCCGGGCCGCCGGTCGCTTCGGCCAGCCCCTCGATGCGGAGCGGGCGGCCGATGCGGATCTGCTTGTCGAGGATGAGGCCGGCGAGCTCGCGCGTGCCGGGGAGCTGCGACGCCCCGCCGGTGAGCACGACGCGGCGGCCGGCGATCTTGTCGAAACCGCTTTTCTCGAGGCGGTCGCGCACCAGCTCGAAGGTCTCCTCGAGCCGCGGCGAGATGATGCCGACGAGCAGCGATTTCGGCACGTGATTGGCCTGCGCCTCGTCCTCCTCGCCGACCTGCGGCACGGTGATCATCTCGCGCTCATCGGCGGAGGAGGCGATGGCGCTGCCATAGAGCGTCTTCATCCGCTCGGCATGGGCCAGCGGCGTCGACAGGCCGCGGGCGATGTCGTTGGTGACATGGCCGCCGCCCACCGGCACCGTGTCGGTGAAGACGAGGTTGCCGTCGAAGAACACGGCGATGCCGGTGGTGCCGCCGCCCATGTCGATGACGGTGACGCCGAGCTCGGTCTCATCCTCGACCAGCGCGGCAAGGCCGGCGGCGTAGGGGCTGATCACCAGCGCCGCGATCTCGAGATGGCAGCGGCCGATGCAGGTGGCGAGGTTGCGCACCGCGCCCGACTGCGCCGTCACCACATGCATGTTGACGCCGAGCTTCTGGCCGTACATGCCGCGCGGATCGCGGATGCCGCGGCTCTGGTCGACGGCAAACCCGACCGGGATGGAATGGATCACCGT
>JASHUO010000817.1 GCA_030039975.1 Alphaproteobacteria bacterium | reverse complement strand
CTATTCTCGAAATGTGAGTAGAGGACCGGCTGACTATATTCGATCTCATCGGCCAGGCGGCGGATTGTAACGGCATCCCATCCTTCGCGCTCTGCGATCACGCGCGCGGCCGCGACAATGCGATTCTCGCGCTCAGCCCGTTCCCTCCCTTTCCGCTCGGCGATACCCAATCCTCGATCTCCCAGACCCCGAAGGCCCACATCTCTCGAGATCATACCGATGCTTGACGATCTAGCAATGCTATATTAGTCTCCTAGCGACGCTAGATTATCGTTCTTTGCTAGAGTAGGAGAGTGTGATGCGTTGGCTTGCGCTCGGAATGGCGTTGCTCGTGGCTCTCGCGATTATCGCGATCGGTACCCAATATGTGTCGAGCCCTAGGACCGCGACGCGCAGCTTTGGCCTGCCACTTCCCGAAGAGGGCGCCAACATCGCTTGGTGGCTTCGCCTCAAGGGGGTGCGCGACATTGTATCGGGATTGATCATACTGGCGTTCATGGCGTGGGGCGCCCCGCGCGGGGTCGGCATCATCCTGCTTGTTGAAGCCATCATCCCTGTCGGCGACATGCTGCTCATTCTTGCAGCGAAAGGCTCCACTAAAAGCGCCTTCGGCATACACGGCCTCACGGCGGTGCTTATGGTCTTGGCAGCCATCCCCATGATGATTGGAGCGCCCTGAGATGGTGCATGCTCTTTCGATCTGGCTCCTCGTTGCCAGCCTCTTTGGCGCAGGCCTCTTTAATGCGATCGGCACGCCCGCGACGCAAAGCGATTTCGCGCGGTGGGGTTACCCGCGTTGGTGGGGCCGTTTTACCGGCGGACTGGAGATGATGAGCGCCGCTCTGATTGCGCTTCCTGCCAGTCGCATTATTGGCCTCGCGCTTGGGGCGGCAATCGTTGCGGCTGCGGTTTTGACCGTTCTACGCCACCGCGATTTTTCGCACCTTGCGCCACTTAGTGTCTTTGTCGCCTTGATTGTTCTCGCGGCAGAGACCTCGTCTTGAGGGCCGGCATTGCCAATCAGACCTTATGTCCGCTGTTGTGCCGGGTTGTCAGGAAACCGGACATTCTGCGTTCCACCCTTCTCGGCCGTTTGCGCACGCGATCAGCAAGGGCCGCTCCGGGTCGAAACCAGACGGTCGCGTCAGCGACGCGGCTGGATTTAACTCCGTGCCCTAGCGGGAAAAGCGGATCACGGCTTGATCGCCACGGTCACGATGCGGCACGTGCTCGTCGGGATCCCCTCCGGGGTCGCAAGCGCCGCCAGGGCCTCACCGATCGCCGCACGCGCCGCTGGCCGCAGCCGATCCGGCAAGTGTCCAAAGAGATTGCCAAAGGAACTCGCTTCGGCATAGCGCAGCACCTCATCCGGCGTGGGAAAGACGCGAGCGCTGAGGCGGGTTTCGAGCAGCGCGACCTTGAAGCCGGCATCGCCGAGCAAGCGGCGCATCTCGTCCAGGTCGACGCGATGATCGGCAGCCTCGCCCCGCGGGTGCTCTGCGAAGGGCGGACGGGCGAGAACGACGGCGGCCGCCTCGCGCACCGGGTTGGGGTGACCCTTGAGACCGGTGCTGATGCCGAGGCGGCCACCCGGCCGCAGGATTCGTGCGAATTGGCGCAACGGGCCGGACTTCTCCGGCAGCCAGTGGAAGACCGCGTTGAGGCACACAACGTCGAAGGCACCGTCCGGCAGATCGTCGAGCGCGTAAGCATCGCCGACGCGGAAGCTGAGACCGTCCCGGCTCCGCGCTTGCGCCAGATTGATGCGCAGCGGCAGCGGATCGATGCCGAGGACATGGCCGCTCGGCCCTACGTGCTCGGCCATGAATTCGGCGAGCCGTCCGGTGCCGCACCCGACATCGAGCACGTGGTCGCCCGGTTGGAGCGCCAGCGCCTGCACGAGCTGCTTGCCTGACTTGAACTGCCGGTCGGCGCTCAGTGCGTCGTAGTCGCGGGCGAGACCCTCGTTATCGCGCGTCAGAAGCGGCATGATCCGATGCTGGCTCTCCCCTTACGAGTTCCGCAACCGCGCGCCCTCCTCGATCTCGGCCGCGGCGATAGCTTTGACCAGCGCTTCGCTCAGCGCCTTGGCCGATTGCAGCGTGAGCTCGACGGCGACGCGCGCCTCGGGACCGCGGGTGGCGTTCACGAAATCGATGGTGATGGCCTCTTCCAGCAGGGCGTGGTGCGGGTGGTCGTAGGACACCACCGAATGGGTGAGCCCGAACCACCCGTCACCGCCCTTGCCGGCGCCCTCCGCCGGGACGATCTCGACGATCGAGGTGCACATGCCGGCGCTTATGCCGACAAGTGCTTCTTCAGGAAGGCGAACACCTTCTGCCAGCCATCGAGGGCCTGCTCGATGCGATACATCGGCCGGTCATAGTAGAAGAAGCCGTGCCCGGCGCCGTCATAGCGGTGGAACTCGTATTGCTTGTTGTACTTCTTGAGCTCGGCCTCGTGCTGGTTCACCTGCTCCGGCGTCGGCGCGCGATCCTCATTGCCGAAGAGGCCGAGCAGCGGGCAGGACAGGTTCTTGGTGAACTCGATCGGCGCGACCGGCTGCTTCGGCGTCAATTCCTCCTTGCTCATCACCACCCGGCCGCCCCAGAGATCGACGGCGCAGTTGATGCTTTTGGTGTGGCAGGCGAACAGGAACGTCTGCCGGCCGCCCGAGCAGGTGCCGAGCACGCCGACCTTGCCGTTGAGCCAGGGCTGCGCGCGCAGCCAGGCCACCGCGCCTTCGGTATCGCCAATCACCTGCGCATCGGGGACGCCACCTTCGGCCCGCACCTTGGCGGCGACATCATCGGCTTTGCCTGCACCGGCGCGGTGATAAAGGTTATGGCTGATCGTGGCATAGCCGTGATGCGCGAATTTGCGCGTCGTCTCGCGGTACCATTCATCCCAACCGGGCGCGTGATGAATCAGCACCATGCCAGGGAACGGGCCCGCGCCCAGCGGCCGCGCGACATAGGCCGAGATCGGCTCGTTCTTGTCGCCATTGATCGAGATGGTCTCCGCAATCATTCCTTCATAAGCCATGCTCGCCTCCCCTCTCCGGTCTGATGCGATATCGGTTTGCTGCCGCAACCATCATCTCGCCTTCGCGCGCGCGACGCAACAGCACCCATTTGACATCCATCATCGCGCCGCCTCTGATGGGGAGAAGTGGCGCGGGGGTTGATCGGGCGATCAACCGGCGCGAGAAGCACCAGGGAGGGCCGCGTCCGGGGCCAACAGCGCGCGATGAAGGCAGTCGATTTCGATTACGCCCGCCCCGGCAGTGTCGGCGAGGCCTGCCGGCTTCTCGCCGAGGCCGCCGGCGACGGCAAGATCATCGCCGGCGGCCAGACCCTGGTGCCGCTGCTGGCGATGCGCCTGGCGCGGCCGGCGCTGCTGGTCGACGTGAACCGCATTCCCGAGCTGCAGGGGATCGAGCAGAGCGGCGATGCCGTCATCGTCCGCGCCTGTACCCGGCAGGCCGTCGCGATCGCCGATCGGACGATCCGGCAGCGCGTTCCCTTGCTGGCAAAAGCGCTGCGGTTCGTGGGTCATGTCCAGACGCGCAACCGCGGCACCATCGGCGGCAGTCTCGCCAATGCCGATCCGTCGGCGGAGATCGGCCTTGCCGCGCTGGCGCTCGGCGCGGAGATCGAGGCGCGCTCGGCCACCGGCGACCGGAAGATC
>JASHUO010000816.1 GCA_030039975.1 Alphaproteobacteria bacterium | reverse complement strand
GCGTTGAGGCGGTAGAGGTCGAAATGCCAGACCGAAGGCCGGCCCGCGAAAGCATAGATTTCGACCAGGGTGAAGGTCGGGCTCGGCACCTCCTCCTCGGCGCCGCCGCCATAAGCGCGGATGAAGGCGCGGGCGAAGCTGGTCTTGCCGCTGCCGAGCGGACCCTGGAGGCCGATCACGTCGCCCCGCCGGGCATGCCCGCCGAGCCGCGCGGCAAGGCCGGCGGTAGCAGCTTCGTCCGGCAAATCGACGACCCAAGCGCGAGCTTCATTCACCGCCGCCCTTTTATCCCGTCCGGGCGAGGCGCCGCAACTCTTCAGACCGGCTCGACCCAACCGCTGGCGGCGGAGCGGAAGATCGCCTCGAGCGCGGCGATATTGGCGATCATTTCGCTCTGGGGCACGGGATAGGGAGCGCGACCTTCCGCCGCATCGGCGAAGGCTTCGAGATTGGCGCGCACGGCAGACGCGGCAGGATAGTCGCGGCTCTCCGGCGTGCCGCCGCGCCGGCAGCGCGTCAGCACCCAGCCTTCCGGCGCTTCCGGATGCGCCTTGTCGCGCACCTCGACCCAGCCCTCATTGCCATAGACGGCGAAGCGCCCGGCAAAGGGCGTCGCCAGGATCGCCGAGAGCAGCAGATTGGAGCCGGATTTGAAGGTGACGAGCGCGCCCAGCGTGTCGCCATTCGCAAGGTTGCTGCCGAGGCGGCGCACGCTGACGAAAACGCGATCGGCCGGGCCGAGCAGCCACACGGCGAGATCGAGCTGGTGGATGCCGGTGGCCGTCATCGGCCCCGCCGGCGCCTCGCGCTCGCTCAGCCGCCAATTCGCCGGCGGCAGGCTCAGGAACTTGTCCTGGCTGAAGCTCGCCTCGATCTGCAGCAAGGCGCCGAGTTCGCCCGATTGGGCAAGGCGCTTCACCTCCAGCATCGGCGGCTCGAAGCGGCGCTCGTGACCGACGGCGAGAACGACGCCGGCGTCGTTGCAGTGCCGCACGGAGGCTTCGGCATCGAGGCGGCTGAGCGCCAGCGGCTTCTCGCAGAAGACATGCTTTCCGGCTGCGGCGGCGCGCGCGATCTGCTCGGTGTGGAGGGTGTGCGGCGTGCACAGGACGACACCCTTCACCGCGGGATCGGCGAGCGCATCGCCGAGCTCGAGCGAGGTCGCAAGGCCGCGCTCGGCCGCCCAGCGCAGCGCCCGCGAATCGGCATCGACGGCGCGGCAGATGCGCAGCTTGGTGCTCTCCTGCAAGATGCCGGTGATGATCTTCCCCCACCAGCCCAGTCCGATGACGGCGACGTCGAGCATCCGCGATCCTCCTCCCCTCACCCTCCCATGGCTTCGCCATAGGCCCCTCCCTCTCCCACAAGGGGAGAGGGGATTCTTTCCACACGCTCGATGCGCTCCCTCTCCCCTTGCGGGAGAGGGTCGGGGTGAGGGGGACGATAGCACGAGAGATCGGAATTGCGCTGCGCCGGCATGGCCGCCATGGTAGCGCCGGTGCCAGCAAGGACGGGATGATGGCGGGAGAGGTGCAGCGGGGCGATGTGGCGATCATCGGCGCCGGGCCGGTGGGGCTGTTCGCCGTCTTCGAATGCGGCATGCTGAAGCTCGGCTGCCATGTCATCGACGCGCTCGACGTGCTGGGCGGGCAATGCGCCGCGCTCTATCCGGAAAAGCCGATCTATGACATTCCCGGCTATCCCGTGATCGACGCCGCGACGCTCATCGACAAGCTCGCCGAGCAGGCGGCGCCGTTTCATCCGCATTACCACCTGGCGCAGCAGGTCGAAAGGCTGGCGCCCTTGCCGCAAGGCGGCTTTCGGCTCGAGACCTCGCTCGGCACCGCGATCGAGGCGCGCGCGGTGGTGATCGCCGCCGGCGTTGGCGCGTTCGGGCCAAACCGCCCGCCCCTTTCCGGCATCGAAGCCTTCGAAGGCAAGAGCGTCTTCTACCTGGTGCGGCAGCGCGAGGATTTCCGCGGCAAGCGCGTCGTCATCGCCGGCGGCGGCGACAGCGCGGTCGATTGGGCGATCTCGCTCGCCGAGGTCGCCGACAAGGTCATGGTGGTGCATCGCCGGTCGAAATTCCGCGCCGCGCCGGAATCGGCGGCGCGGCTCGAGCGGCTCGCGGCGGAAGGCCGGATCGAGCTGGTGATCCCCTATCAGCTCCACGCGCTCGACGGCAAGGGCGGCCGCATCGAGGCGGTGATCGTCGCCGATCTCGACGGCGGCACGCGGCGGCTCGCGGCCGATGCGCTGCTCCCGTTCTTCGGCCTCTCGATGAATCTCGGCCCGATCGCTGAATGGGGGCTGCAGCTCGACCGCAACCACATCGCGGTCGATCCCGCCACCTGCCGCACCTCGGCGCCCGGCATCTTCGCCATCGGCGACATCGCCACATATCCCGGCAAGCTCAAGCTGATCCTGTCGGGCTTCGCCGAAGCGGCGATGGCGGCGCAAGCGATCTTCCCGCTGGTCCATCCCGGCGAGGCGCTGCATTTCGAGTACTCGACGACGAAGGGTGTACCGGGGCGGTAGCCTTCTCCCGCGCCTCTACAGCGCGCGCGGCCAGCCTGCGCACCGTGCCTGGCGACAAGCGTTCTCTCACTGCAGACGTGATGCTCGCCTTGGCAAGCCAAGGGCGCGCGCACTCCAGGGAGGTTCATCATGGGCGAGGCAAATCAACCGAGCGGCCCCGATTTGAAAGCCGGCATCCCCGAAGCCGATCTCGCAGACGGCGCCATGCTGGTGGGGCATGCCGATGAGAATGCGGTGCTGCTCGCCCGCCGCGGCGCGGAGCTGTTCGCGATCGGCGCCACCTGCACCCATTACGGCGGACCGCTCGGCGAAGGGTTGATGGTCGCGGACACCGTGCGCTGTCCCTGGCATCACGCCTGCTTCAGCTTGCGGACGGGAGAGGCGGTTGCCGCGCCTGCCCTAACCGCGACCCCATGCTGGCGCGTCGAGCGCCGTGACGGCCGCGTTTTCGTGCGCGAGAAGGGCGAAGCCAGCGAACGACGCTTATGGACGAAGCCGCGGCCGAGCCTGGGGCCGCCAGGGCGGATGGTGATCATCGGCGGCGGCGCGGCAGGTTACGCCGCGGCCGAGATGCTGCGGCGCGAGGGCTATGGCGGCGAGGTCGCGATCATCAGCGCCGACGATGCGCCACCCTATGATCGTCCGAACCTCTCCAAGGACTATCTCGCCGGCACCGCGCCGGAAGAGTGGATTCCGCTGCGCCCCGCCGCGTTCTACGCCGAGAACGGCATCGAGCTCAGCCTCGGCACGACCGTGACAGCGATCGATGTCGCCGGTCATCGCGTGACCCTCGGCGACGGTCGCAGGGTCGACTTCACCAAGTTGCTGATCGCCACGGGCGCCGAGCCGATCCGGCTTCAGGCGCCGGGCGCCGAGCTGCCGCAGGTCCGGACCTTGCGCTCGCTTGCCGATTGCCGGGCGATCATCGCGCGCCTCAAGGCCGGCGGCCGCGCTGTCATCGTCGGAGCAAGCTTCATCGGCCTCGAAGCGGCCGCCGCCTTGCGCCAGCGCGCGGTCGAGGTCCATGTGGTCGCCCCCGAGGCACGGCCGATGGAACGCGCCCTGGGCCCGGCATTGGGCGATTTCCTGCGCTCGCTCCATGAGGCGAACGGTGTCGTGTTCCATCTCGGACATACGCTTGCCGCCATCGATGAGCAACGCGTCCAACTCGATGACGGCTCGCGGATCGATGCCGACCTGGTCCTGGCCGGCATCGGGGTGCGCCCGCGCCTCGATCTCGCCGAGAAGGCCGGCTTGGCCATTGATCGCGGCGTTCTCGTCAACGAATACCTCGAGACCAGCGCCGCGGACGTCTTTGCCGCGGGCGACATTGCGCGCTGGCCCGACCCCTATAGCGGCGAGCGGCTGCGGATCGAGCATTGGGTGGTGGCCGAGCGGCAAGGACAAACCGCTGCCCGCAATATGCTGGGCCGGCGCGAACGCTATGCCGCCGCGCCCTTCTTCTGGACGCAGCAATACGACGTGTCTGTCGACTATGTCGGTCACGCCGCCGCGTGGGATCACGTCGAACAACACGGCGACATATCGGCGCGCGATGTGGCGCTCAGGTTCCGGAAGGCCCGCCGCACCCTCGCCGTGGCGACGATTTTCCGGGGCCGGGAGAGCCTGGAAGCCGAACTCGCGATGGAACGGGGCCGGTCGCCTTAGGACTGTGTCACGACAAGCTGAAGCAATCGTGTCGGCCCTGTTGAAACCGCGATGGGCGGCCTGCGATTTTCCCGCTGGTCCCTCCGAGCGAAGCCCTGCATTCTGACGGCTCTATAAACGGAGTGCCGGAGCTGGGTCCGGTACCGCACAAACGCCAGGAGGAAGAGACATCATGGCCGCACAGCAACCAACGACCGCCCGCGAAAAAGTTCGTACCGTCGCGCCGAAGCTGATCGATCTGACCGAAAAGGTGCTGTTTGGCGATGTCTGGGAGCGGCCCGGCCTCAAGAAGCGCGACCGCAGCCTGATCACCGTCGCGGCGCTCGTCGCCCTCAATCGCAGCGAGCAGCTGCGCGGTCATCTCGAGCGTGCGCTGCAGAACGGCGTCACCAAGGACGAGATCATCGAGCTCATCACCCACCTCGCCTTCTACGGCGGCTGGCCCAACGCCATGACCTCGGCGCTGGTGGCGAAAGAGATCTTCGAGCAGCAGCGCTAGCTCAGCCTGAATTTTCCGCACGGCGGAGCCGTTCGGCGGTCGCCGCATCGGCGGGAAAGAACGCCTCCACCGCCAACTCCGAGACGGTGACGTCGATCGGCGTGCCAAAAACGGTGACGGTGCTGACGAAGGCGAGCACGCCCGCTTGTGTGACGAGCTCGAGCGGAACCACCGGGCTCGCCGCAGGCCGCTCGGGCGCGCGCCGTGCCGACAGCGGCGGCCGGCGATAGCGTTCGAGCTCGTCGCGCAAGGCCGAGAGCGCGGGATCGGCGGTGAGGTCGATCTGGCGGTCGAGCCGCGCCAGGAGATGGGCGCGCCATTCCGCGAGATTGGCGATGCGCGGCGCGAGGCCCTCGGGATGGAGGCTGAGGCGCAGCACATTCACCGGCGGCTGCAGCAACGGCGCCGCGACGCCGGCGAGGAGCGGCGCCACCGCGGCATTCGCCGCGATCAGCGTCCAATGCCGGTCGACCGCGAGCGCGGGATAGGGTTCGTGGCCGGCCAGCACCTGATCGACGGCGCGGCGCACCGCGTCGAGCGCGGGATCGCCGAGCGGCCGTTCGCGGAATACCGGCGCGTAGCCCGCCGCGACCAGCAGCCGATTGCGCTCGCGCAGCGGTATCTCGAGGCGA
>JASHUO010000815.1 GCA_030039975.1 Alphaproteobacteria bacterium | reverse complement strand
GCCAAAGCGCGGCTCAGGACGAAGGGCTTCGAGCCGGGGTAGCAATCCCCCTCACCCTCCCAGCGCTACGCGCTGGGCCCCTCCCTCTCCCGCAAGGGGAGAGGGGATGTCGGCGGCTAGTCCGGACGGTGCGGCTCTCGCGATTGCTGCGCAATCGCTGCCGCCGCCAAGGACGAACGCGCATAGCGCGTTCGCCTTGACTAGGCGACCCGATCGCCCTTTTTGATTTCGACGGTGCGGCTGTCGATGGCGGGGAGCATTTGGGCGGGGTCGCGGGTGACGACGACGTCGATGACGGTGGGGCGGTCGCGCTCGGTGATGCCGGTGGTGAGCGCGGCGGCGAGCTGGGCCGGGTCTTCGACGCGGATGCCGCGGCAGCCCATCGCCCTGGCGATCTCGGCGTAATTCATCTCAACGAGATCGCTGGACTGGTAGCGCTTGCCGAACATCGCGTGCTGCAGCGCCTTGACGTAGCCCGAGGCGGCGTTGTTGACGACGATGACGGTGAGATTGGCGCCGGCGCGGCGCGCGGTCTCGAGCTCGCCCAGACCCATATTGAAGCCGCCATCGCCGGTCACCGCCACCACCGGGCTTTGCGGCGCCGCCAGCGCCGCGCCCATGCCGCCGGGCAGGCCATAGCCGATCGAGGCGAGGCCGCGATCGGCGATGTAATGCCGGCCGGCCGCTTTGGTGTCGTAGAGGAGCCCGGTCCAATGCGCGGCGAAGCCACCATCGGCGACGAGGATGCTCTCGGCCGGCATCACGCGATTGAGCTCGTGGCAGAGCCGCGCCATGTTGATCGGCCGCTCTTCGGAGAGGAGCCGCGGCTCGGCCTCTGTGCGCCAGGTTGCCATGCGCCGGCCGAGCTCGGCGACGTAGTCGGCGCGCTCCGCCCGGAGCCGCTTCCCTTCGCCCGCCGCGGCGGCAGCAAGGTCGTCGAGACCAGCGCTGGCATCGCCCCAGAGCGCGATATCGGCGGGATGGCAGCGGCCGATCTCCTCGGCGACGATCTCGAGGTGAATGACCGGCACGCCCTTGGGCAACAGCGCGTAGCGCTTGGTCGGAATCTCGCCGAGCTTGCAGCCGACCACGAGCAGGCAATCCGCCGAGGCCACGAGATCGTTGGCGATGCGGGAATAGCGGCCGAAGAGCCCGGCGGAGAGCCTATGGGTGCAGGGGATGGAGCCCTTGCCGCTCATGCTGTGCGCGACCGGGATCGCGAGCTCTTCGGCAAGGCGCAACAGCGCGGCCTGGGCGCCCGAAAGATGGATGCCGCCGCCGGCGAGAATGAGCGGCCGCTTGGCCTGCGCCAGCAATGCCGCGGCGCGCGCCGCCTCGTCGGCGGCAGGCCGGATGCGCTGCGCCGGCGCGGTCAGCGTCTTGGGATCGATGGCGAAATCCTCGGCGGCGAACTCATGCTCGCCATGGCAGACATCCTCGGGCACGTCGAGCAACACGGGTCCGGGCCGACCCGAGGTCGCGACGGTGAAGGCGCGGCGCATCAGCTCCGGGATGCGGCTCACCAGTTCAACGCGGATCAGCTCTTTCACCGCCGGGCGCAGGATCTCGGTCTGGCGGCATTCCTGCGTCATGTTCTTCCAGGAATGCGCGCGATGCGTATCGCCGGCAAACGCCACCATCGGCGTTCCGGCGTTGAGGGATTCGACGAGGCCGGTGACGAGGTTGGTCGCGCCCGGCCCGAGCGTGCCATCGCAGATGCCGGGCCGATTGGTGACGCGGGCATAAGCGTCGGCGGCAAAGGCACCGCAGCGCTCGTCATTGATCAGGCAATGGCGCAGCCCGAGCTGTCCCACCGCGTCGTAAAAGGGCAGCAGCTGAAATCCGCCCATCCCAAACATCGGCCCGGCGCCGGCGAGCCGCAGCATCTCCGCCATGGCGCGCCCGCCGCTCATGCGGCCCGCGGGACGATTGGCGAGGGCGGATGTCACTGTCATCTATGTTTCCTCTGCGGCTGCAGTTCTAGTGATGCACTTCGCCTTTGCAGTTCCTGATCACCGCCTCGGCGAAATCCGGCACTGACATGCCGAGGCGGCCGCCGGCGCGCTCGGCGCCGGGGGTGAGCGCGGAGAGGCGGCCGCTCTGCCAGACCGAGCGCGCATCGCCGATGCGGGCGCTGTCGCCGGCCACGGTGGCGCCGATGATGCCGCGCGCCTCGAGCGCCGGCAGGCGCGAGATGCCGGCGCGGTCGATGCCGATGCCGGCATCGTGATAGATCGCAGCGAGAACGGCGATCTGGATCGCGCTCTCGGGCTTGCCGCCGAGCAGCGCGCCATGCGAGCCGGTGACGACAATCTGCCCTGCATCGCCCGGCCGCACCATGGAATTGCTGTCGAGCCCCCAGACCGCCGGCTCGCCGGGCTTTTGCCGCAGCAGGAAGCGCGCCTCTTCATAAGGCGGCGGCTCGGCGCTGGCCGGCTCCGCTTTCAGCATCGCTTCGGCCGCGGCGCGGCAGGCCTGGCCCGGCGCGCAGCCCAGCGCGGCGGCGGCGCGGTTGACATGGCTGACGCGACCGCGCGCCGCCATGTCATTGCCGTCGCCGATGCGGGCGGTGAGATGGCCGATGGTGGCGGCCGGCATGCCGAGCCGGTCGAGATAGTCGAGGCAGGCGATCCCGGCCTGGTCGAGGCCGAGCCCGGCATCGTGCAGGACGACGCCGCGGAGATGGGAGACGGCGGCGAGATAGGCGGGAAAGAGCCCGCCATGCGAGCCGGCGACGATCACCGCGCCGGCATCCCCAGCGTCGAGCTTGGTGATGCTGTCGACCACGCGCACCCCTGCCATCGCCGTTTCTCCCTTGTCGGCGGCGCAACTCCGGGATAAAGGCCGGGCTACCGGGAAAAAGCAAGCCGGGGAGGCAGCCATGGCAGGACCGGTACGGGCCAATGTCGACGCCGAGCGCATGCTCGGCCATTACCGCATGATGAACCGGATCCGCGCCTTCGAGGAGACCGCGGAAGCGGCGCTCAAAGCGGGCGAGGTCAAAGGCGCGATCCATCTCTCGATCGGCCAGGAAGCGATCGCCACCGGCGTCTGCGCCAATCTCCGGCGCGACGACCTCATCGCCAGCAATCACCGCGGCCATGGCCATACCATCGCCAAGGGCGCCTCGCCCGCGGCGATGATGGCCGAGCTCTTCGGCCGCGCCACCGGCACCTGCCAGGGCAAGGGCGGCTCGATGCATATCGCTGATTTCGCCATCGGCATGCTCGGCGCCAACGGCGTCGTCGGCGCCGGCATCCTCATCGCCGTCGGCGCAGCGCAGGGCGTGAAGCTGCGCCGCGAGCCCCGCGTCGTCGCTTGTTTCTTCGGCGATGGCGCGATCAATCGTGGCCCGTTCCTCGAAGGGCTCAATTGGGCGAAGATCTACACGCTGCCGGTGCTGTTCGTCTGCGAGGACAACGGCTTTGCCGCGACGACGCGCACCGCCTCGCTCACCGCCGGCGGCGGTCCCGATGCGCGGGCGACAAGCCTCGGCATTCCCGCCACCATCGTCGACGGCAATGACGTCGCCGCCGTCGACGAAGCGGCGCGCGAGCTGGTGGAGCGCATCCGCGCCGGCAGCGGGCCGCAATTCCTGCTGGC
>JASHUO010000814.1 GCA_030039975.1 Alphaproteobacteria bacterium | reverse complement strand
CATCTTCCGTCGCCTCCTTCTTGACGCCCAGAACCTCGTAGGGGTCGCGCGCAGCCATGGCATTGCCGGGATTGTGGTCCCCGCCATATAGGGCGCTGCCCGCACCCTGCCAAGCCGGCGCGGCTGCCCGGTCAGGCTCCTAGTGAATCAGCGGCGGCTCGACATAGGTATGGAAGGGCGGCGGTGACGGCAGCGTCCATTCGAGCGTCGTCGCCCCTTCGCCCCAGGGATTGGCTGCCGCCTTCTTGCCCGCAACCAGCGTGTGGAAGACGACGAAGATGAACCACAGGGTCGACGCGTAGGAGATATAGGCGCCGATCGAGGCCACCATGTTCCAGCCGGCAAAGGCGTCGGGATAGTCGCTGATGCGCCGTGGCATGCCGGCCAGCCCGAGGAAATGCATCGGGAAGAAGGTCAGGTTGACGCCGATGAAGGTCGTCCAGAAGTGGATCTTGCCGAAAGTCTCGTTGTACTGCCGGCCGCTCATCTTGCCGATCCAGTAGTAGAAGCCGGCGAAGATGCCGAAGACCGAGCCAAGCGACAGCACGTAGTGGAAATGCGCGACGACGTAATAGGTGTTGTGCAGCACGACATCGACGCCGGCATTGGCCAGCACCACGCCGGTGACGCCGCCGACGGTGAAGAGGAAGATGAAGCCGATGGCGAACAGCATCGGCGTCTTGAACTCGATCGAGCCCTCCCACATCGTCGCGATCCAGGAGAAGATCTTGATGCCGGTCGGCACGGCGATGACCATCGTCGCAGCGCTGAAATAGGCGCGCGTATCGACGTCGATGCCCGTCGTGAACATGTGGTGCGCCCAGACGACGAAGCCGATGACGCCGATGGCGATCATCGCATAGACCATGCCAAGATAGCCGAAGATCGGCTTCTTCGAGAAGGTCGACACCACCTGGCTGACGATGCCGAAAGCCGGCAGGATCATGATGTAGACTTCGGGGTGGCCGAAGAACCAGAAGAGGTGCAGGAACAGCAGCGGGTCGCCGCCGCCGGCGGGATTGAAGAAACTCGTGCCGAAGTTGCGGTCGGTGAGCAGCATGGTGATGGCGCCGGCCAGCACCGGCATCGCCAGCAGCAGCAGGAAGGCCGTCACCAGGATCGACCAGCAGAAGAGCGGCATCTTATGCATGGTCATGCCCGGCGCGCGCATGTTGAAGATGGTGGTGATGAAGTTGATGGCGCCAAGGATCGACGAGGCACCCGCAAGATGGAAGGCGAAGATCACCATGTCGACCGCGGGCCCCGGCTGACCCACCGCGCTGGAGAGCGGCGGATAGAGCGTCCACCCCGTCCCCGCTCCGCCTTGGACGAAGGCCGAACTCGCGAGCAGCGCATAGGCCGGAACGAGCAGCCAGAAGCTGACATTGTTGAGCCGCGGGAAGGCCATGTCCGGCGCGCCGAGCATCATCGGCACGAACCAGTTGCCGAAGCCGCCGATCAGTGCCGGCATCACCACGAAGAAGATCATGGTGAGCCCGTGCTCGGTGATGATCACATTGTAGAGCTGATGGTTGTTGGCGAAGAGCACATCGCCCGGCCGCATCAGGTTGTAGCGCATGACGACCGAGAGCGCGCCGCCGATGATACCGGCAGTGACGGCGAAGGTGAGGTAGAGGGTTCCGATGTCCTTGTGATTGGTCGAAAACAGCCAGCGGCGGACGAAACCCGGACGATCATGCGGCTCGTCGAGGGTGTGAGCATGGGATTGCGGCATGGCGAGCGCCTGATAGTGAAATCGATAGCCTCGCCTAACGATCGATCCTCGCCGTGGTTGGTTCCGTGGTCATCCTGTCGCCTGCTTAAAGGACAGGCAACACGGGCGCTGTGTGCTCAAAGCGCGAGCGCCGGTCACAGCAGCGCGCGCAGCCGGGACATCAGTTCGGCGAGGTCGAACGGCTTTGCCAGGTATTGATCCGGCAGCATGCCGTGCTCGTCCGCCCATTCCGTATCGCCGGTCATGAGGATCACCGCGATGCCGCGCTGGCGCGCAGAGACCGCAAGCTCAAGACCGGTCTCGCCGGGTATCCGCGCATCGGTAATGACGAGATCGAATTCGTGCCGGCACATCAGGTCGCGTGCCACGGAGACACGGCGCGCTTTGCTGACGCGGAAATTGGCGGCGCCAAGGGCGCGCTCCAGCAGCTCCAGAATGAGCGGATCGTCATCCACTACGAGGATGTGTTTGGCTCCCGCAGGATCCATCCGCTCATTCCTTTTGCCGGTAGCTCGACCAAGGCAAGCGTCATGCCAGATGCGTTTTGAGCGCCGGCCGGCGCGCTGGCCGCCGCGGCTGCCCGATCTTTGAGCAG
This sequence comes from Alphaproteobacteria bacterium, assembly GCA_030039975.1. Lineage (GTDB taxonomy): Bacteria > Pseudomonadota > Alphaproteobacteria > ATCC43930 > CGMCC-115725 > DAHUYF01. The sequence continues at coordinate 317 of JASHUO010000814.1, read as the reverse complement.
TGCTGCTGCGCCAGTGACAGCAGCACGGCGCGATGCACCCGGTGATCCGAGACCGCCGCGCCGGCGGAAGCGAGACCGCCCTTGGCCCGGGCTTTGCACCGGAGGTGTCGTGGCGGCGGGGTGATCGCCGCCGGGAGCGATAGTCGTGAGCCTGCGCCTGGCAGAGGACCGGGAGTTTCCTCCCCCCTTCGACGAGATGGGCACGGCGAAGGACTGCCGAGCGCATTACGAGATCGTTCGCCGCTGGCTGGACGAGACGCCGCCGGAAGTGCTCGCCCTGAAGCGCCGCGAGGCCGAGCTGCTCTTCCGCCGCATCG
>JASHUO010000813.1 GCA_030039975.1 Alphaproteobacteria bacterium | reverse complement strand
TCGCGCACCTTCCGGCTCAGCGCCGTTTCGAGCTTGGCGAATTCGGTCTGCAGCTTCTCGATATAGACGGGGCCGTTCTGGCGCAGATCCCGGGCGGTGAGGTCGCGCAGCGTGGTGAGCGTCTGGCAGAGGCGCGCCGCGCCGACATTGGCAGCGCCGCTGCGCAGCGAATGCGTGAGCTCCTTGAAGGCGCGCAGATCGGCCTCGTCGGCGGCCCGGCGCAGCAGCTCGATGAGCCGCCGCCCGTCGGTGCAGAACGTGTCGATGACGTCGCCGAGGAAATCGCTGCCGCCGCCCAGCATGCGCAGCGCCTCGATCGTCGCCTCGTCGACGATGGCGCCGGCATCGGCGAAAAAGCGCGGATGGGCGGAGATCGGCGTTACCACCGGCGAGACTGCCGGGGCGGTACCGGGCTTGGCGACGCGGGCATAGGTCTCGTCGATCGCCGCGAGGAGCTGCGCCGCGTCGACCGGCTTGGTCAGCACCGCATCCATCCCGGCTTCGCGGCATTGGCGCTCCGTCTCGCTCGTCGCGTCGGCGGTAAGCGCGATGATCGGCAGCCGGCTCTCGCCGAGATGCTCCATCCGATAGAGCTTTGTCACCTCGTAGCCGCTCATTTCTGGCATGTTGATGTCCAGAAGGGCGAGGTCGAACCGGTCGCGGTCGAGCACGGCGAGCGCCGCTTCGCCGTCATTCACCACCGCGGTCTGGTGGCCCGCCATTTCGAGGATGCGGCGCAGGATCTTGCGGTTCGCGCTGTTGTCCTCGGCGATGAGGATCTTGAGCTTGCGCGCCGGCGCCGGTAGCGGCGCGATGCTCGACGGCGGTGGCGCGTGCTCGTCGGCAGCTTGCGTCGCAGGCATCGTCTCGACCTCGACGGCGCGGACATCGACGGCGATTGCCGAGAGCAGCGCGCCGGCAAGCGTCGAATCTTCAACCGGCGCTTCGAGAATGGCGGCCAGCTGCGAGGCGCCGAGACCGGCGACGGAGTCGCCGCCGCCCGTGGGCGCGAGGAAAAGCGTCAGCGGCGCCCGCGTCGCCGACCCGGCGAGGCGATGGGCGAGGCTGAGGCCTGCAAGCAGATCCTCGCGGCCATCGACCAGCAGGATCGGCCGCGGCGCCTCGGACGTGGTGGCGCCGAGATACCTGACCGCCGCCTCGGCATCGGCGAGCCATGGCGCCTCGCCCTGCCAGTCGCGGATCCGTCCCTGCAGCCGCTGCGCGAGCTCGGCATCGGTGGTGACGAGGACGACCTCGCGGCCGGAGAGATCGGGCGGCCGCAGGGCGCCGGCCGCGTCATGCTGCAGCGGCAGCTCGACGGTGAAGGTGCTGCCCTTGCCGGGCTCGCTGGCGACGCTGATGCTGCCGCCCATCAGCTGCGTCAATTGCTTGGCAATGGCGAGGCCGAGCCCGGTGCCGCCATAGCGCCGCGTCACCGTTCCGTCCGCCTGGGTGAAGACGTCGAAGATCTTCTCGAGCGACTCGGCAGCGATGCCGATGCCCTCGTCGCGCACCGCGAGTCGCGTGCGAATGATGTCGCTCTCGCGCCCGACGAAGCGTGCGGAGACCTCGATGCGGCCTTGCGGCGTGAACTTGATGGCGTTGGCGATGAGGTTGATGAGGATCTGCCGCAGCTGCAGCGGCAGGCCGCGATAGGCGTTGGGCAGCCGCGGATCGATGGCGAGCGCGAGCGTCAGGCCCTTGGCCTCGGCCTGCGGCCGCAGCATCGCGACGGCGCCGCCCAGCACCTGGTGCAGCACGAAGCTCTCGATCTCCGGCTGGAGCTTCCCCGCCTCGATCTTCGAGAAGTCGAGAATATCGTTGATGAGGCCGAGCAGCGTCCGCGCCGAGAGCTGCATGGTGGCGAGCATGTCGCGCTGCTCGGCGTCGAGATTGGTGCGGCCGAAGAGCGAGCCCATGCCGATCATGCTGTTGAGCGGCGTGCGCAGCTCATGACTCATGATGGCGAGGAAGCGGCTCTTGGCGGCATTCGCCTCCTCGGCCTGGGCCTTGGCGCTGGTGAGGAGGCGGACGAGATTGGCGGTATAGGCCGGCAGCAACACGAGGGAGAGAACCACGCCGGCGGCGAAGGACGGCCGGTCGCGCCAATAAGGTGTGGTGACGAAGACGACGCCGAAGCTCAGGAGGCTCAGAATCGTGCTCGCCAGCAGCGGCCGTTCGCCGAAGCGGAAGCCGAAGCCGATGATCACCCAGACATACATCGGGAACCACGGCGCCGCGAACTCGTCGCCGATATGCATATAGACCGAGATGAAGGCGATGTCGGTGAGGATCGCGGTGGCGCGGCGCGCGGCCGAAGGCTCGGCCTGGAGCAGCAGGTGCACGAAGAGCAGCCAGCCGCAGAGCACGCCGAGGATGCTGACGGCGAAGAGCGGCAGGAGCCGCTCCGGATTTACCCCGGCGAGGGCGAGGGCAACGATGTAGGCGAAGATGATGCCGTGGAAGAAGACGTGGATGATGATCTGCTGCGGCTCGCTGTCGCGGAACTGCCCGAGCTCGCGGACGATCGAGTCGGGCCCGCGCATCGCCCCGACAATGGCGGCGATCCCCGGCCCGAGCATGACCACGGCGAGGGCCAACGTGCCGGCGAGCGGGGGCAGCCCGGCCGGCAGCTGCGTCGCGATCAGCGCCGAGAGGACCAGCGGCACCGCGACCGCATAGACGGCGAGGGCGACGGCGATGTTGCGTGCTTTGCGATTGGCCAGTCCGGTTCCGGCCTTGCTGCTCGCCCGGTTGCCTGTGCTCATGCGGCCGGTGGGGCCCTCTCCCTGGGCTGCGCCGCGCCGGCACAGCAACTCGGCCGGGCGGACTCCTCCGGAGTTGCGGCGGCCATGCGGCGA
>JASHUO010000812.1 GCA_030039975.1 Alphaproteobacteria bacterium | reverse complement strand
CGGTCGAGCGTCTTCGAATCGTACGTGCCGGAGACCACGTGATAGGTCAGCACCCTGGTGAGTTCCGGCTTGCTTTCCGGCTTGAGCAGCGTCTGGACGGTGCCCTGGGGCAGCGCGTCGAAGGCCTCATTGGTCGGCGCGAAGACCGTGAAGGGGCCGGGCCCCTCGAGCGTCTGGACGAGGCCGGCGGCCTTCACCGCGGCGACCAGCGTCGTGTGGTCCTTGGAGTGGACCGCGTTCTGGACGATGTTCTTGGTCGGATACATGGGCGCGCCGCCGACCATCGGATTGCTCGCGGCGATGGCGGTGCCGGCGATCGCCAGGGCGAGGACGGCGGTAGGGGTCATTGTCTTGAGCTTCATGATGCGTTTTCCTTGTGCTCTCGGCCGCGGAGGCCCGCGGCATGCCTCACCCATACGCGGCAGCCGCCCCGTCGGATGCAGCGGCCCGCTGGCGCAGAAGCTCAGGCGCCGCATCCGCTATGCCCCGCGGCGCGTAATCGAGGCATGCGACACAAGGCACCAGCGCGATGCTCCGCCCGCTCTCCCGATGCGACCTTCACGCCCCGGGTGGTTCCGCCTGGCTCTCGACATGACCGGCGGGAGCAGGCAAGTTGGCCTCCGCCCCAATCAGAGGCGCGCAATGGCGGAGGCGACGATCGCGGAACTGTCGGCCCGGGAACTGGTCGAAGCGATCCGGGAAGGGGATCGTGCGTCCCTCCAGCGCCTCTATGCGCTCGAAGCGCGCCGGCTCTACGGGATTGCGCTCCGCATCGTCCGTCGTCCGGACATGGCCGCCGATGTGGTGCAGGACGTCTTCGTGCAGGTCTGGCGCAATGCGCGGACCTTCGCCGCCGAGCGCGGCGACGCCCAGGCCTGGCTCACTGGAATTACCCGCTACCGCGCCCTCGACGTTCTGCGCAAGCGGCGCCGCGAGGTGCTCTCGGATGATCCGGCGCTCGGAGACACGGCGGAGGAGCCCGACGTCATCGAGCGCATCGAGCAGGCGGCCGCGCAGAGCGCCTTGCGCAAGTGCCTGGACGAACTGGCGGAGAGAGAGCGCCGCTGCCTGGTGCTCGCGTTCGTCGATGGCCTCTCCCATTCCGAGCTCGCCCAGCGGCTAGGCGCGCCGCTCGGCAGCGTCAAGAGCTGGGTGCGGCGCGGACTCCTCTTGCTGCGGAGATGCCTGGAACCATGATTCCCGACGATCCCGAGGAGCTCAACGCGCTCGCCGGCGAGTATGTGCTGGGCGTGCTCGACGGCGCGCAGACAAGCGAGATCGCGTCAGCGCTCCCCAACAATGCCGCGCTGCGCCGCGCCATCATCTTTTGGGAGGAGCGGCTGCATCCGCTTGCGGCGCTCGCGCCACCGGTCGATCCACCGGCCGAGACTTGGCAGCGCATCGCAGAGCGTATCGACAGCGCGGAACCGGCGGCGATGGTGCTCCCGTTCTGGAACCGGGCCGCGCCCTGGCGCTGGGCATGGGCGGTGAGCACCGCACTTGCCGCCTGTCTTGCCCTCTATATCGCCTTCGCGCCGGCGGCGCGCGGCCCGAGCTTCGTCGCCGTGCTCCACCCGCCGCAGACCGAGCAGGCCGCCTGGGTGGCGACGGCCGGCGACAATGGCCTGCTGGTGCGCGCCATCGCCACCGCCGCTGCGCCGAACGATCGCGATTTCGAGCTCTGGGCGATTGCGCCGAACGCATCCCGGCCGCAGGCGCTCGGTGTCATCCCGCCGAGCGGAAGCCTGGAGCTCGGAGCGCTCCCCGCAGTTATCCGGCAAGGCGGCACGCTCGCCATCAGCATAGAACCGAAGGGCGGCTCGCCCACGGGGCAGCCGACCGGTCCCGTTGTGTTCTCGGGCCCGCTCGTCGCAGCCAGATAGCGACACGGCCGATGATTACGTTGAGCCGGCCACGCTCGCTGGCGCGACGGAGGCGAGCGAGATCTTATGCGGGGATGGGCGAGCGCGGCGAACGCAAGGAACCTGGCGACGGCTGTTGCGGCCTGATGCGCCTGTCATCCAAGCGCGCTTGACGTCGCTCGCACCAGCATTCCGCGGCGCGGGGTGTCGCAAGTCCTCATCTCGAAGTCAGCGGCGCGAATCCTGGCCGCGGAGGCGAGGCCGGCAATTCGCGCGGTCGCCCGAAACGACGGACGGAAAATCTAGTTGGTTAAGTCAGCGCCCGGCCATCACCGGGAAGCGCGACACACGGATTCCCGATCTTCATCGGCGCCAGGTGTCGCAACAGCGACCCCTTGTTTCGCGCTTGGGCGTGATGGGCCTGGCGCCGATGGAGGCTTCGATGCGTGCAACTTCCAATCCCGCGCCGGGGGATAGCGTCCTCGAGTTCCACCCCCTCGCAAACGTCTTCCCACTGCTGGATGACAAGGCACTGACCGAGCTTGGCGACGACATCAGGGCGCACGGCCTCCGCGATCCGATCACGCTCTTCGAGGGGAAGATCCTCGACGGTCGGAACCGATGGCGCGCCTGCCGAGCTGGGGGTATCGAGCCGCGCTTCGAGACCTATATCGGGGCCGACCCAGTCGGCTTCGTCGCGTCCAAAAACCTGCACCGACGTGATCTGACCGACGATCAGCGGCGCATGGCAGCGGCGAAGCTTGTCACGATGGGCAGAGGGCGCCCCGAGAAAATGGCGCAATCTACGCCATTAAGCCGGGAGCGCGCTGCCGAGCTGATGCGGGTGGACGTCGCTGGCGTCAAGAGGGCCCGCGCCGTTCTCACGCGCGCATCGCCTGAGACGGTCTCGGCTGTCGAGCGCGGCGAGCTCAGCGTTGCGGCCGCTGCCAAGCTCGCCCCTGAGCCGAAGACCGAGACACCCAGCGCCGCGGTCGGGAGCCGGTCAGCGGATGCGCAAAGCATCGCGACACGCGCCGAGGCGCGCGGCCGGCCTGGTGCGGCCAAGAGCAAGGCTCCCCAGCGCCGTGACGCCTTTGCCGGCGAGCAGCGAGCGATTTCGCGTGATGCCAAGATCGTCCGCGATGTCGACAGTGCGCTGGCGCTGTTCGGCGAACTGATTGAACCGGTCTATCTCAGCGCCGAAGACTTCGTGCGCGAGCGCATTGAGACGGAGATCAGGCGCATCCTGGCCTACCTTCGCGAGAAGGCCGTCCAGCCGCGCCGGGCGGACAGTCACGAGCTCGCGGGTGACGCTGCAGCCGGCCGCGCTCAATCCTGGCGTCGACCTCGCGGAACTCCGTCCGACATCTTCTGGCGATCTGCCCTTTATGGCTGCTTTTTAGCCCGGAAGCGGGCGTTACCGAAGATGTCGCGTGAGGACCGAGTCGTGCCACAAGCGGAATTCGGCGGTGTTTTACGCTCGAACCGGCAGCCGGTTACTTTTCCAGACGAGCAGCGCAATTCGTGGGCGCAGTAACGCCGCAGGTTGCTCCATCAGATTGGCAACCTCCAAAAACTTCGTCGCGAGAACCCCGTTGTTCTGGGCGGCCCGGAAGAACTTTGCGATATACCAATTTATGAAACGCACCTGCGCTGTGCGCTTACCCTCGACGTGCGGATTTTGTAAATCGCTGCCAACCGCGATTTGCCAAGGAGTGTCGATGAGCCGACTGGCTGCACGGAAGAATCGTTTGGCGATTTCCTGGGTGCCGGCCTTTAGACACTCTTGCAATGCCAGCGATTCCATGCACGCGACCGTCATTCCCTGACCAAAAACCGGGTTGAAACTGCACAGGGCGTCCCCATAGACCACAAAGCCGTCGGGAAAGCGTGGCAGCTCTTCGTAGCGGCGGCGCAAGCTAGCGGTGAACTGATACGGAGTAGGTGAGGAAAGCGGTTCAGCATTCTTGATCACGTTGTATAACTCTGGCTTTTGCAAGCTGCGTGCAAAATCGAGGAACCCGGAATCGTCTGCGGGCACTTGATCGCCTAGGTAACCCCCTAGGGTTACAATCCAGCGCTCACCTTCCTGACCCAGAATGGCGCCAAAGCGCCAATCCGGCTGGCACGCAGCTAGAATAGCGAAGCGCCTGCCATGTAGATGCTCAAAGTCTTCCGGCCGACGGCGGTAGAACCGGGTCATGTAGCCGAGGTTGATTTTGATTTGCTCTTCGCGCGGCTTGGCGTAACCCAGTGCGGCGAGCCAGCTAGGACTGAGCGATCCGCGACCGCTGCTATCGACAACTAGATCGGCGCTCAGCGTTTTCGTGTCGTTCCAGTTGCCTCGGTCTTTGACATGAATGCCCGTTACTCGGCTCTGGTCGCGATCGAACAGCGGCTCCAAAGCATCGCAGCCCTCACGCAGCCGAACATTAGGAAGCTGAGTTAAACGGCGCAGCACCTCGCCCTCGAGCATGGGGCGCGTGGCACCGATGCCCGATAACTTGCTGGACGCGCTGCTTAGAAAGACACCGTGATTGAACCAAAGTCCATCGTTGACGATATCGCCGATTTGTGCGCCCCGCGCGACCATTTCCTCTGTGAAACCAGGGAATAGCTGTTCGAGGACCTCGCGCCCGCGCGCGAGCAGGCCATGCGAATGCCGCCCTTGCGGAACACCTTTGCGCGGCTCGTACAGTTGCGGGCGTGTATCTCGTTCAACAATCGTCACTTCACCGTACCAATCTGCTAAGGCACGAGCTGCCAACAAACCTCCCATGCCCGCACCAATCACGATCGCATGCTTGCCGAGCTGCGCCATGATTTCCCCCCGCGCTTATTTTACCGCCGGATGGAACAGAACAGCAGTCGCCGTAAGATCCCGCCTAACCGCCTGTTGATTGCGGTCAGCCTAGGTTCAATGATTGTCCACTTCCCGAACAGGGGCAAGGCAGTTTGCAACAAATTCTTATCGGGAGTCATGTCGCCTGGGGGTCAAACGCGGGCTTATGTGATTGGCACTACTGCTTTTCGGGAGTGAGACGGTTTGCGGACATAGCACACCATCCACGTGAACGCCGTTTTAGACGGCGTCGCATGGACGCGACGATCACGACGAGTGCTGGCCGTGCGGCCCGAGGGCCGGGTCAGGTCGCCATCGAAGCTATGATCAGCGTCGCGCAGTCCGGCCATAGACTCGCGATGAGGAATGTGATCGACATGCCTGAAAGTCCGATCGCAGCGCAGAGGCCGGCGACCGCCAACTCGCCGAAACCGGCGTGACGCGGTTGGTCGATGGCGCTTGCGGCATAAGCCAATTTTGGACCTCCGGCTCTTTCTCAGCCGGAGGCATGATCGCTCGCAATGGTTATCGGACCCTGCATATCTCCGGAGATCCCACGACGGATCGCCTAAAATGCATGGCGATTGGCGATTTTGACTAGGAGCGAACTGGATAGGCACCGACACTCAAAAAGGGCACCGTTGCCTGTTTCTAACCGGGGAAGCCATCGCGTACAGGCGCCGACGGTCCTTTCATGGACCTTGCGATCCGCGGCAACTTTGGAATAGTGATCGAGCCTCGTCCCCGCCGATCGAATCCCAATGCCCGATTCAGAGCCCACCTCAGATCCGTCGTTGACCGCGCAGAACCTTCAGGGGCTCGATCCCTCGAGCCTCCGGGCGGACCGCTTGCGGATCGCCTATGGATACTGGCTTGGCAAACGGCAGGGGCGGTTAATGCCGTTCCGCTCCGATATCGACCCGGTCGAAATTCCGGCTTTGCTGCCCTATGTCATGCTCATCGACGTCGTCGCCGACCCGCTTGATTTCCGCTACCGCCTGATCGGCACTCAGGCGCGAAACATCATGCGTCGTGACTACACAGGCCTGCTTTTCTCGGAGATCGCGGGGAAGGGTGAAGGCAGCGTCCTATGGCATGGGTGTGAGTTGGTGGTGCGCAGCAAGGCGCCCTTCTCGATGAGCCCTCCTTACGTCGGCGCAGAGCCCGGCCTGAAAGAATGCGGGAACGTGCTGCTGCCTCTGTCGGACGATCGCGTCGGCGTGACGATGATTCTCAAGGTGATCAGCTTCAAGCGAAGCTAGGGTGGGCCGAAGCTTAGCGTTCGAATTTGACCGCCCCGAAGATCATGTCCACCGTTCTATCGTCGCTTGACAACGGCAGGAAGCATGCCTCGAAGCGCCGATGCGCCTTGTCGCGGGACCAATACGCTTTACCCGCGCGAAAGATCGGCGCGCGGCGCTGCACGACGCTGTCAAGCAGCTGCATGAAGGCGCGGTAGCCCTCGGGCGGCATCAGCGATCCTGCAGGCAGCCCTTTCGTCGTGCGCCCGAAGAAATCGACGATGTTCTCGCCGACCAAGCGTACGATATAGGGACCGCCTGGCGGACCCGCCTCCATGAGCACGACGCCGGCGAGCAGCCTTTTGAACTCGGCAGGATCAAAGTCGGATTTCGACGGCATCAAGCGCAGGCAGCGTTTCGCGATCCAGAGCCGGTAAAGCGCGACCAGATCCGGGTCCCGCGGCTCGTCCAGAGATTGCGCTGGCGCTTCGGTCACGCTAGCTCCATCTCCCTTTGCCGTCATTGACGCCGAAGATGGACCAAGCCGGGCCAGTCCGCCAAGCGCCTGCGTCGA
>JASHUO010000811.1 GCA_030039975.1 Alphaproteobacteria bacterium | reverse complement strand
AAGCAGGTCGGCATGTACGCGATCTATCTGCTGGTGCTCATGGTCCGACCGCGAGGCTTCTTCGGATGATGGTGATGCGCAGCCTCGCCGCGGCGCTGCCGGCAGCGCCGGTCCGCGACAATTCGATCCTTCGCCGCCGGCGCCACGAGCTGTTCGTGGCGGGCGTCGTTCTGGTCGTGTTGGCGCTGCTGCCCTTGGCGACGCACGACGTCTATTTCCAGAACCTCATCATCCTCACCATCCTGTTCGCGGGCCTCGCCCAGGCCTGGAACATCCTGGGCGGCTATTGCGGCCAGATCTCGCTGGGTCACGCGCTCTATTTCGGCATCGGCGGCTATGTCTCGACCTTGCTGTTCGTGCGCGCGGGCGTGCCGCCAACCTTCGGCATGGTGGCGGGCGGCATGGTCGGCGCTCTCGCCGCGCTGCTCGTCGGCTGGCCCTGCTTTCGCCTGTCGGGCCATTACTACGCCATCGCCACCGTGGTCGTCGGCGAGATCGGCTATCTCCTCTTTCTGAACTGGGATTTCGTCGGCGGCGCGAGCGGGGTTTATGTGCCGTTCACCGGGCATTCGCTGATCAATCTGCAATTCCGCGTCAGCAAGCTGCCCTGGCACTATGTGGCGCTCGGCTTTGCCGCCATCGCCTGGCTCACCGCGTTCCTCGTCGAGGGCTCGCGCTGGAGCTATTCCTGGCGCGCCATCAAGGATGACGTGATCGCGGCGCGCAGTCTCGGCGTGCGCGTCTTTCCCAGCAAGATGGCGGCGGCGGGGATCAGCGGCTTTCTCACCGCGATGGGCGGCGCGATCTATGCGCAGTATGTCGGCTATATCGATCCCGACAGCGTCATGGCCGGCAGCCTCTCGATCCTCATCGCGCTGCCGGCGGTGCTGGGCGGCGTCGGCACCTTGTGGGGCCCGCTCATCGGCAGCGCCGTGCTGATCCCGCTCAGCGAATTGTCGCGCAGCTATCTCGGCGGCTCCGGCAGCGGCGTCGATTTGATGCTCTACGGCGCGCTCATCACCGGCGTGGCACTCGCCCGGCCGCAGGGCCTGGTGAGCCTCATCGGCGTCAAGCGTCGTTCCGGAGGCGGCGATGCCCCCGCTGCTTGAGATCGACCGCGTCAGCAAGGCGTTCGACGGCGTCCAGGCCAATGTGGAGGTGAGCTTTGCGGTTCACGAGGGCGAGATCCTCGGCCTCATCGGCCCGAACGGTGCGGGCAAGACCTCGCTCTTCAACAGCATCTCCGGCGAAGTGACACCCGATGCCGGCGAGATCCGGTTCGAGGGGCAACCGATCTCGGGGCTCGGGCCGGTCGCTTGCGCGCGGCTCGGCATCGCGCGCACCTTCCAGGTGGTGCGCAGCTTCGATTCCATGACGGTGCTGGAGAACGTCATGGTAGGTGCCTTCGCAAGGGCGAGCTCGGCGCGCGCGGCGATGACCGCAGCCGAGCAGGTGCTGGCGTTCACCGGCCTCGGCGCGCGGGTCGACACGGCGGCCTATCTCCTGACACCGCCCGAAAAGCGCCGGCTCGAGATCGCCCGCGCCCTCGCCACGAACCCGCGCCTGCTGCTGCTCGACGAGATGCTCACCGGGCTCACCCCGGCCGAAGCGCAAGCGGGCGTGCAGCTCATCCGCGAGATCCGCGCCCAGGGCGTCACCATCATCATGGTCGAGCATGTCATGGAGGTGCTGCTGCCGCTGGTCGAGCGCGCGGTGGTGCTCAATCTCGGCCGCGTGCTGACCGAAGGCCGGCCACAGGAGATCGTGCGCGATCCCGCGGTGATCAAGGCCTATCTCGGCGACCGCTATGCTGCGGCTTGAAGCGGTCTCGGCCAGCTATCGCGGCCTCAAGGCGCTGCAGGGCGTCAGCCTCAGCGTCGGCAGCGGCGAAATCGTCGCCGTCGTCGGCGCCAATGGTGCGGGCAAGAGCACGCTGCTCAAAGCCATCGCCGGCCAGGTTGCGACTGGCGGCGCCATCGAGTTCGACGGCCAGAGCCTCGCGCGCCTCGCACCGCACCGCATCGCCCGGCTCGGCGTCAATCTCGTCCCCGAAGGCCGGCGCCTGTTTCCGCGCCTCTCCGTCGAGGACAATCTCACGCTCGGCGCTTATGCCAGGCGCGGCGATGCCGACCGGTTCAAGCCGCTGGCGCTGGTCTACGAGCTTTTCCCCCGTCTCAAGGAGCGGCTGCGGCAACGCGCCGGCACGCTTTCGGGCGGCGAGCAGCAGATGCTCGCCATCGGCCGGGCGCTGATGACGCAGCCGCGGCTCCTCATGCTGGACGAGCCGAGCCAGGGCATCATGCCCCGTCTCGTCGACGACATCCTCGCCGCGGTGACCCGCATCCGTGCGCTGGGCGTGACCATCCTGCTGGTCGAGCAGCGCCTGGTGGAAGCGCTCGCGATTGCCGACCGCGCCTATGTCCTGCAGACCGGCCGCGTGGTCATGGCCGGTCCCGCCAACGAGATCGCCGCCAATGACGAGGTGAGGCGGGCCTATCTCGGGATCTAGAGCGTGTTCCGATTAGTTCGAATCGCTTGCTTCCTTTATCCGTCATTCCCGCGAAAGGGCGTGTAAAGAAATCGAAGCAGACGAAGGCGGTGCTGCGAGATCGTATGGATTCCCGCTTTCGCAGGAATGACGGAATAGTTTGATTTTGCTTCAAAAATTCGTCGCCCCCGCGACAGCGCTAGGGTACGTACAAATCGCAGACCGAAGCCACATCCCCAGTTTCGCCTTGCCCGCGAAAGCGGGCATCCAGGAGATTCAGCCCCGATGACCGATGCGCACGGCTCTGGGTCCCCGCTTTCGCGGGGACGGCGGAAAAGACATTGGAATCGCGGTGTTTTTTGAGATGTGTTACGTATCCTAGCGCGACAGCGGGGGGCCGCACGATGTCAGCGAAAGCACCTTCGCGCGCGAGTCCTTCAAGCGCTCGTTCGTCGTTCCGGCTTGACGAACGCATATCCCATCGGTTATGGATAAATCAATAGCCAACGGGTTATCGATTCCAAATGCCGAACGCTCATGCTGTGCTCTTCAGAACGCTCGCCGACCCGACGCGGCGGGCGATCTTCGAGCGGCTCTGCCGCGACGGCGAGCAGACGGTCGG
>JASHUO010000810.1 GCA_030039975.1 Alphaproteobacteria bacterium | reverse complement strand
CGGTCGGCGGAAAGCTCCCAATTGGTGTATTTGCCGCCACCGGGATAAGGGATGGAATCGGTGTGGCCGGTGATCGTCACCGGATTGGGCAGGCGCGCCACGACCTGGCTGATGACGGCGAGCAGCTTCTTGGCGGAATCGAGGAGATCGGCGGAGCCGAGCGCGAACATCGGCTTCTTGTCCTGATCGACGAGCTGGATGCGCATCCCCTCGGGCGTCTCGTCGACCATCAGATTGTCGGCGAGCCCCTTCAGCTCGGGCAATTGCTTCACCGCCTGCTGCAGCGTGAACTTGGCGGCAGCGAAGCGCTTTTCCTCGCGCTCGGCGACGCTGCCGTCGAGGTCCCTGTCGGTGAGGCGCCTGGCCTGCTGATCCTGATCCTGGTCGGCGGCCTTGTCCTGGGCGCGCTGGCCGGCATTGTCGCTATCGTCATGGCCGGGGGTGCCGCCTTCGTTGCCGTCATCGCCTTCATTGGGCTGGCGCAGCGCCGGCCGGTTGATGGCGATCGAGGGCAGCGAGGTCGGGATCGCCTGGGCGCCGGGCTGGCCGATGGTCTGGCCGCCGAGGACGCCGCCGGCGCCGCTCTGCGATTTCGACGCGACGGTCGGCTCGAAGTAATCGGCGATGCCGCGCTTCTGCACATCGGTGGTGACGTTGAGCAGCCAGAGCAGCAGGAAGAACGCCATCATCGCCGTGACGAAATCGGCATAGGCGACCTTCCAGGCGCCGCCGTGATGCGGATGCGCGCCGTGGCCCTTGACCTTCTTGATGATGACCGGGATCTGCGACGGCTTCGCCATGGCGCCGTCCGATCAGGTCGCGGCCGGGAGAGCTTCGACCGCTTCCTCGACCTCGTAGAAGGTGGGCCGGACGTCGGTGTTGAGCGATTTGCGCGCGAACTCGACCGCGACCGACGGGGCGTAGCCCTGCATGTAGGCGAGGATCGCTGCTTTGATGCAGAGGAAATACCGCTGCTCCGCCTCGCCGCGGTTCTTGATCGCGGCGCCGATCGGGCCGACGAAGCCATAGGAGAGCAGCACGCCCATGAAGGTGCCGACGAGAGCGCCGCCGATGAGATGGCCGAGCACCGCCGGCGGCTCGGTGATCGAGCCCATGGTGTGGATGACGCCGAGCACGGCGGCGACGATGCCGAGCGCCGGCAAGCCGTCGGCCATGGTCTGCACCGCGGTGACCACCGCCGCATGCTCCTCGTGATGCGTCTCGATGTCCTCGTCCATCAGCGTCTCCATCTCGTGATGGTTGTCGGTGCCGAGGGTCAGGAGACGGAGGTAGTCGCAGACGAACACCACCGCGTGATGGTCGCTGTAGAATTTCGGAAAGCGCTGGAAGAGGGTGCTCTCGTTCGGATTCTCGACGTGCTGCTCGAGCGCGAGGGCGCCTTTGGTCTTGGCCAGCTTGAAGATGGAGTAGAGCAGGCTCAGCAGCTCGAGATAGGCCTCCTTGTCATAGCGCTCGGGCTTCAACAGGCCGGTGACCTGCGCGACTGTCCCCGACAGCACGGGCTTGCGGTTCGAGGTGATGAAGGCGCCAGCGGCGGCGCCGACGATGATCATGATCTCGAAGGGCTGGAACAGCACCACGAGGTGGCCGCCATTGAGGAGGTAGCCGCCGAGGACGCAGGCGATGACGACGACCGATCCGACGATCAGGAACATGAGAGGCAGCGGCCTTTGCTAGCGACCGGTTAAGGTCCCGGATTTGCGTTAAGATTCCCTTGCCCGGGGGTGCTGTTCCGGGGGTGTTCTGCTACCGGAGGTGGCGCGCGGCCGGTGCGCAAGATCGGCAGATAATGTTTTATCGTTAAACGCTTGCCGGGTTTCTCGGACGTAGTTTGAGAAGTGAAAAGGGGATAAGCGGATGGAGGGGGATGAGGGATAGGAAAGACGGTTGAAGCGACGCCGCGGCGCGAGTGGACCCCGGCTTTCGCGGGCGTGACGCAAAACTAAGGAAATCAAATAGTTCGGTCATTCCCGCGAAAGCGGGATTCCAGAGGACGCGGGATCTGCTTTAGAGATAAGGGATTTCACTGTCAGGCAACCGCTCATCCCTTTGCCCCCTCATTCTGTTGCCTTTTCTCAAGGCGCCAGGGCCTGGTCGAGGTCGGCGGTGAGGTCGTCGAGGTCTTCGATGCCGACGGAGAGGCGGATGAGCGTGTCGCCGATGCCGAGGGCCCGGCGCTGCTCGGGCGGCAGCGAGGCATGGGTCATGATCGCGGGATGCTCGATGAGGCTCTCGACCCCGCCGAGGCTCTCGGCGAGGGCGAAGATCTCGACCCGCTCGAGAAAGCGCCGCGCCGCGGCGAGGTCGCCCTTGAGCTCGATCGTCACCATGCCGCCATAGGCCTGCATCTGGCGGCGCGCCAGCGCATGCTGCGGATGGCTCGGAAGGCCGGGATAATGGACGCGCGCGACCTGCGGATGGCGCTCGAGGTGCTGCGCCACCGCCAGCGCGTTGGCGCAATGGCGCTCCATGCGCAGCGCGAGCGTCTTCAAGCCGCGCAGCGCCAGGAAGCTGTCGAAAGGCCCGGCGACGGCGCCGACCGCGTTGTGCAGGAAGGCGAGACGCTCGGCGAGCTCCTTGTCGTCGCCGGCGATGACGACGCCGCCCACCATGTCGGAATGGCCGTTGAGGTATTTGGTGGCGGAATGCATGACGAGGCCGAAGCCGTGCTCGAGCGGCCGCTGCACGTAGGGGCTGGCGAAGGTGTTGTCGGCGACGGTGAGGAGGCCGCGCTGCTTCCCGATCTCCGCCACCACAGCGAGATCGACCAGCTTCAGCATCGGGTTCGACGGCGTCTCGATCCAGATCATCCGCGTTTCCGGCTGGATCGCCGCTTCGAGCGCGGCGGGGTCGCGCATATCGACATAGCTGACGCGGAGCCCGGCGGAGCGCTCGCGCACGCGGGTGAAGAGGCGGTAGGTGCCGCCATAGAGATCGTCCGAGGCGACGATATGGGCGCCGTGATCGAGCAGCTCGAGCAGCGTCGCGGTCGCTGCCATGCCCGAGGCGAAGGCATAGCCGCGCGTGCCGCTTTCGAGATCGGCGATGCAGCGCTCATAGGCCATGCGCGTCGGGTTCTGCGTGCGCGAATACTCGTAGCCCTTGTGCACGCCGGGGCTCTCTTGGACATAGGTCGAGGTGGCGTAGATCGGCGTCATGATCGCGCCGGTGGCGGGATCGGGCTCCTGGCCCGCATGAATGCCGCGAGTCGAGAAGCCGCGCCGGTTCTTTCGTCGAGCCATGGGTGCCTCAGCGCAGCCGGCGGCGCAGATGGTTGATGAAGTCGATGCGGGTGATGAGGCCGATGAATTTGCCGTCGCGCTCCACCACCGCGACATGGTCCTTGGCGAAGATCGGCAGCAGCGCGTCGAGCGGCGCGTCGGGGGCGATGGTCTCGAGCTTGGTCACCATGGCGCGGCGCACCGGCCAGCCGAACGCGTCCCCATCGTCCTTGGCGGCGTGCAGCACATCGCTCTCATCGATGATGCCGACCAGCCGGTCGCCCTCGATCACCGGCAGTTGCGACACTTCATAGAGCTTCATGCGGCGATGCACGGTGGCGAGCGTATCCTCGGGCGTCACCGTGACGACGCTGCCCTCGGCATGGCGCCGCGCGATGAGATCGGTCAGATCGCCCTGCGTCGGCCGTTGCAGCAGCCCCTGATCGAACATCCAGAAGTCATTGTACATCTTGGAGAGATACTTGTTGCCGCTGTCGCAGATCAAGGTCACCACGCGCTTCGCTTCGCTCTGCTCCCGGCAATAGCGCAGCGCCGCCGCCAGCAAGGTGCCGGTCGAGGAGCCGCCGAGAATGCCTTCGCGGCGCAGCAGCTCGCGCGCCGCGGCGAAGCTTTCGGCATCGCTGATGCTGTAGGCGCGGCGCACGCGCTCGAGCTCGCAGATCGGCGGCACGAAATCCTCGCCGATGCCCTCGATCAGCCAGGAGCCGGCCTCGACCTTGCGGCCGGTCGCGACCAGCGGCGCCAGGATCGAGCCGTCGGGATCGGCGAGCACCATCTCGACCGCGGGCGAGACGCGGGCGAAGAAGCGGGCGAGCCCGGTCAGCGTGCCGCCGGAGCCGACGCCGACCACGACCGCGTCGAGGCGATGCCCCATCTGTTGCCAGATCTCGGGGCCGGTCGTCGTCTCATGCGCCAAAGGATTAGCAGGATTGGCGAACTGGTTGACATAGAAGGCGCCCATCTCGCGCGCCAGGCGCTCGGCCAGATCCTGGTAATAATCGGGATGGCCTTTGCCGACATCCGAACGCGTGATCCGAATTTCGGCGCCCAAGGCCTTGAGATGCAGAACCTTCTCCTGGCTCATCTTGTCCGGGATGACGAGGATGAGGCGATAGCCCTTCTGCGCCGCGACCAGGGCGAGGCCGAGCCCGGTGTTGCCGGCGGTCGCCTCGACGATGGTGCCGCCGGGCTTGAGCCGGCCGTCGGTTTCCGCGGCCTGGATCATGGCGCGTGCCGGGCGGTCCTTGATCGAGCCGGACGGATTGGCGCTTTCAAGCTTGAGGAACAGCCGGCACGGGCCGCAGTCGAACTGCGCGACTTCAATAAGCGGCGTTTCGCCGATGAGAT
>JASHUO010000809.1 GCA_030039975.1 Alphaproteobacteria bacterium | reverse complement strand
GCCACGGTCGATGCGGTGAACGGTGCTCTTCATCTCGACCGCCAGCCGGAATCGGTGAAGCAGGCCGCGTTGGCCGACCGCATCCTCATCACCAAGACCGATCTCGCGCCGCCCGGCGCGGTGGCAGCGCTGCGGCGGCGCCTCGAGCGAATCAATCCCGCCGCACCCATCCGCGAAACGGCGCCCGACCTACCGCTTGATGCCGAACCTCTCCTCGCCGCCGACCTCGCCGATCCCGCCACCAAGAGCGCCGAAGTGGAGCGCTGGCTCGCCGCCGACGCCGCAACGGAGTACCGCCACGACCATCATCACGACGTCAATCGCCACGATGCCGGTATCTACGCCTTCTGCTTGCGGTTCGAGCGGCCGCTCGACTGGAGCGCCTTCGGCATCTGGCTCTCGATGCTGCTGCACGCCCGAGGTGCCGATGTGTTGCGGATCAAGGGGATTCTCAACGTCGCCGGCAGCGAGCGGCCGGTGGTAGTGCATGGGGCGCAGCATCTGGTCCATCCGCCCGTGCATCTCGAGCGCTGGCCCGATGAGGACCGCGCCTCGCGCCTGGTCTTCATCGTGCGCGATCTTGACCGCGCGACCATCGAGCGGTCGCTCGCCGCTTTCAACCGTCTCGCCAACCCGACGAGCCCGAGCAGGTGATCCGCCATGGCCCTCAAGACCATCCACGCTCCGCTTCCCGGCGTCTTCTACCGCCGACCGGCTCCGGATCAGCCACCTTACAAGCAGGAAGGCGATGCGGTTGCCGTCGGGGACACGATCGGGCTGATCGAGGTGATGAAGACCTTCACGCCGGTGATCGCTGAAGCGGCGGGCCGCGTGGTCAAATTCGTCGCCGAGAACGAGGAGGCGATCATGGCAGGGCAGCCCCTGCTCGAGATCGACGGCTGAGCGGCGCCAGGACGATCGATGCCGATCGGAAAGCTGCTGATCGCCAACCGCGGTGAGATCGCCGTGCGGATCAACCGCGCCGCAAAGGCGCTCGGAATTGCCACGGTTCAGGCGGTGAGCAAGGCGGACCAGTCGATGCTCGCCGCGACACTGGCCGATGAGGTGGTCGAGATCGGGCCGCCGCAAGCGAGCAAATCCTATCTCAACAAGGATGCCATCCTCGCCGCGGCAAAGCAGAGCGGCGCGGACGCCGTGCATCCCGGCTACGGATTTCTTGCGGAGAACGCCGATTTCGCCGAGGCGGTCGAGCGCGCCGGGCTGACCTTCGTCGGTCCCCGCCCCGAGACCATCCGGCGCATGGGTGACAAGGCGAGGGCGCGCGCCATCGCGGCAGCTTCCGGGGTTCCCACCGTTCCCGGCAGCGAAGGGCGCGTCACCGGCATCGCCGAGGCGCGCGATCTCGCCCGCGACATCGGCTTTCCCCTGATGATCAAGGCGGCGGCCGGGGGCGGCGGCCGCGGCATCCGCGTCATCGATTCCGAGCGCGAGCTGGAGCAGCTGATCCCGCAGGCATCCGCCGAGGCGCTCGCCGCTTTCGGCGATGGCGGGCTTTATCTCGAGCGCTTCATCGCCCGGGCGCGCCATGTCGAGGTGCAAATCCTCGGCGACGGCGCCGCCGTCATTCACCTCTTCGAGCGCGAATGCTCGCTGCAGCGGCGGCGGCAGAAGGTCTGGGAAGAGGCGCCGGCCGGCGTGCTCGACGAAGCGACGCGCGCGCGGCTTTGCGCCTCGGCGGCAGATCTCGCCCGCGCCACCTTCTATCGCGGTGCCGGCACGCTCGAATATCTCTACGACGAAAGCAGCGGCGAATTCTTCTTCATCGAGATGAATACGCGCATCCAGGTCGAGCATCCCGTGACCGAGATGATCACCGGCATCGATCTCGTGCAGGAGATGATCCGCATCGCGGCTGGCGAACCGCTGCGCCTGCGGCAGAGCGATGTGCGTCGCCGCGGCCATGCCATCGAGTGCCGCATCTGCGCCGAGGATCCCGCCCGCGGCTTCGCGCCATCGCCCGGACAGGTGACGCAGCTGAGCCTGCCGGAGGGCGATGGCATCCGCTTCGACACCATGCTCTACCAGGGCTACGTGGTGCCGCCCTTCTATGATTCGCTGCTGGGCAAGCTCATCGTCTGGGGCGAGACCAGGGCGGCAGCACTAAGGGGTATCGAGCAGGCGCTCGCCGCAATGCGCGTCGACGGCATCCATACCACCATTCCCCTGCACCGGGCGCTCGCCGTCGATGCCGATGTCGCAGCGCTGCGGTTTCACACGCGTTGGCTGGAGACCTGGCTGGCGAGCAATCCCTTCGCGCTGGCGGCGAGCTGAGGAGGTATCATGGCGATGAAGACCCGGTATTCCGTCGGCGGCGACGAGCACGTGTTCGTCGAATGCGACGAGGAAATGTCGCTCGAGGCCTTCTTCAAGAGCCTGTCGCTGACCGGTGCCATCCGTGACGCCGGCATCAAGGGCGTGACCGAGATCTGTCCCGCCAATGCCTCGCTGCAGGTCAAGTTCGATCCGGACGTCATTGCGCCCGACGACATGATGGCGGAGATCAAATCGCTCGAGGCCAGCGCCGAAAAGTCGGAACCGACGATCGCGACGCGCATCGTCGAGATCCCGGTGTTCTACGACGACCCCTGGACGCGCGAGACCCTGATGCGCTTTCGTGAGCGCCATCAGGATCCCGCATCGACCGATCTCGAATATGCCGCCCGGATCAACGGCTATGGCGGCGTCGCCGATTTCGTCGGCGCTCATGCCGGCTCGCCCTGGTTCGTCTCGATGGTCGGGTTCGTCGCCGGCCTGCCTTTCATGTATCAGATGGTTGAGCGCGCCAAGCAGATCCAGGTGCCGAAATATCTGCGCCCGCGTACCGACACGCCGAAGCTCACCATCGGCCATGGCGGCTGCTTCGGCTGCATCTACTCCGTGCGTGGCGCCGGCGGCTACCAGATGTTCGGCATCACGCCGATGCCGATTTACGATCCGCGGCAGCAGATCAGTTATCTCCGCGACTTCATGATCTTCTTCCGACCCGGCGACATCGTGAAGTTTCGGCCCGTCGACCGGGCCGAATACGATGACGACGTGAAGCAGGTCGAGGCCGGCCGCTTCCATCCGCTCGTCAAGCCGGTGACCTTCTCGCTCGAGGCCTTCCATCGCGATCCCGCCGCCTACAACGCAGAGCTGCTGGAGGTCCTTCATGGCCATTGAGGTCATCAAGCCTGGGCTTTCCACCTCGGTGCAGGATCTCGGCCGTCCGGGCTACTACCATCTCGGGATTCCGCTCTCCGGCGGTATGGATCAATACGCGGTGATCGCTGCCAATCTGCTGGTGGGCAACGCGGAGGGCGATGCCGTTCTCGAAGCGGTGTTCATGGGGCCCGAGCTGCGCTTCACCGCCGCGGCTTTGGTCGCGGTGACCGGCGCCGAGTTGCCGCCCAAGCTCGACGGCGTCGAGCAGCCCGGCTGGGCGGCCTTCCGCGTCAAACCGGGGCAGGTGCTGTCCTTCGGCTTTCTGAAGAGCGGCGCCCGCGCCTATATCGCGGTCTCCGGTGGTATCGACGTGCCGCCCGTGCTCGGCAGCCGCTC
>JASHUO010000808.1 GCA_030039975.1 Alphaproteobacteria bacterium | reverse complement strand
GCGGCAGCCGCTGCAGGATCGCCGAAACGACCGGTGTGCCATCTTCGAGCGAGGCGCCGAGATTGCCGTGGAGCGCGGCTTTGAGGACGGTAAGATACTGCAGCCAGATCGGTTGATCGAGGCCGAGCTGCGTGCGCAGCGCTGCCACTGCGCCGGGATCGGGCGCCATGCCGCCTTGCGAGAGCAACAGCGTCGCGGGATCGCCCGGCACCAGTCGGATCGCCAGGAAGACGATGCTCGCGACAACCCAGACCAGCAGGATCGCGACGGCGACACGGTGCAGCAGCCAGGCCATTCAGACGATATCGGTGTCCTCGAAGGTGGTGCCGGAATAGAAGGAGAGCGCCCCCGGCATGTTGTGAAAGCCCTGCACCCGCCGGCTCATGGCATAGCCTTGCGAACGCCAGGCGAGCCCGACGAGCGGCGCTTGCGCCAGCGCGACATCCTGCATCTCTTCGTAGACCGCCCGCCGCTTCGCTTCGTCGAATTCGGCGCGGCCCGCGGCGAGCAGTTGATCGAGCCGCGGGATCTCGATGCCGTAGCTGCGCACATAGGAGGGCGTCAGATTGCCGGCAAGCACCGGCGCGAGGCCATCGGGGTCGTTGCTGTCGGCGGAGGTCCCGCCAACGGCGAATTCGTATTGCCCGCGATTGCCGAGATTGACTCGGGTTGCCCAGTCGGGCAGCACGAGCTCGACCGCGATGCCGATCTCGGCCAGATGCTGCTGCACCAGCGTGGCGGTGTCCTTGTGCATGCCGTACTGCGCGGTGGCGAGCAGCTTGGCGGAGAAGCCATTGGCGAGCCCTGCTTCTTTCAGCAGCGCCTTCGCCTTGGCCGGATCGTAGGCCCAGTGATGCGCACGCTCGGCGTCGTAGAAGGGGCTGTTATCCGGGATTGGAATGCCCTCCATCGGCGCGCCGCGCCCGAAGAAGGCGGCTTTGACGATCTCTTCCCGCCGAATGGCGTAGGCGATCGCGTTGCGCACGCGCGCATCACCGAAGGGCGGCGCCTTGCCATTGAAGACCAGATACATGAACGGCCCGTTGGTGGTCTGCAGCGCGAGCTTCGCATCCTGCTCGATCGTCGACATGGATTGCCAGGGCACATACTCGATCAGATCCACATCGCCGGTCTGCAGCGCGGCCACGCGCAGATTCTCGTCCTGATAGGCGACCATCCGGAGCGCCTTCAGCTTCGGCAGGCCAGGGCGGTAATACTTGTCGAAGGCCTTGAATTCGATCGCCACGCCGCGCTCCTCAGAGGTCGGAACGAAAGGCCCGGCGCCGATGCCGGGGGCGTTGCCGTCGGCCGAGCCTTTGGCGCAGATCGGCAGGAAGGAGCTCGCCGCGAGCAGCGGAAAGGTGGCCACCGGCTGCTTCGTCACGAAGCGCACCGTACGCGGATCGGGCGTCTCGATCTTGGCGATGCCCTGCATCTCCGTGCGGAGATAGGCGGTGGATTGCGCGGTGGCGATCTGCTCCACGGTGTAAGCGACATCGGCCGAGGTGACGGGATCGTCATTGTGGAATTGCGCCTGACGCAGATGGAACACCCAGGCGCCGTCCTTGGGATCGCGCTCCCAGCTCTCCGCCAGCTCACCGCGCAGCTTGCCTTCGGCATCGTAGCCGAGGAGCCCGCGGAACATCGCCAGCTTCGCCGTCTCCGCCGCCGTCCCGGCATTGGCCCAGGGGAACAGGTTGGGGGGATAGCTCGAGAGACCGAAGACGAGCTTGCCTGGCGTGGTCGCGGCGCGAGCTGGGATGCGCAGGAACGGCAGCGCCGCGCCGGCGGCGATCAGCGAACGACGTGAGAGGCGCATCAAAGCGGTCTCCTCAAGGAGCGAGCCCATAGATGATGTCGGCGGTGTCTCGGTCGATCCGCCCTTCGGCAACGTCGCGGTGCACCACGGCCGGATCGCGCTCCGCGGGTGGTCCATAACCGCCGGCGCCGGGCGTAACGATCTCGACGATCTCGCCTTTGCGCAAATGCCCGCTGCCATGCGTCAAAGGCTCGGCGCCGTTGCGCAGCACCACGCTACCCATGGCGCCGGGCAACCCGCCGGCCAGCCCCCACGGTGCCGAGCGCAGCCGCGAGCCATCGAGGCGCAGCCGGCAATCGGCTTCGGCCCGGTAGACGCGCCGCAGTCCCATGCCGCCGCGTTGCGCGCCCGCGCCGCCCGAGCCGTCCACCAGCTCATAGCGCAGCACGGTCAGGGGGTATTCGAGCTCGAGCGCCTCGACCGGCAGGTTCGAGGTGTTGGTCATGTGGACATGGACGCCGTCGAGTCCATCTTTGGCTGCACGCGCGCCCGAGCCGCCGCCGATCGTCTCCAGATAAACCCAGAGGCTGCGGTCCTCCGCGCGCTCGCCGACGAAGGTCGCGGAAAAGCACGCGCCGTTGCAGGCCGCGATGACGCGGTCCGGCACCGCCTGGGCCAGGGCGCCGTGGATGAGGTCGACGACGCGCTGACAGGCGCTGAGGCGGCCATTGACAGCGGCGGGATGCAGGCAATTGACGACGCTGCCTTCTTTGGCGGTGACGCTGATCGGCCGCGCCAGTCCGGAATTGGGCAGAACGGTCGGATCGACCACGGTCTTCACCGCGTAGTAGACGGTCGACAGCAGCGCCGTATAGGTCATGTTGAAGCCGGCACGCACTTGCGGCGGCGCCGCGAAATTGAGGCGCATCTCGTCGCCATCGACCTCGATCTCGCAGGAAAACTCCAGCTCGCCATCGACCTCGAGATTGTCGAAGCGATCTTGAAACCGGTAAGTGCCGTCCGGAATCGCGGCGATGCCGGCGCGCATCTTGCGCTCGGCGTAGTCCTGCAGCGCATCGCCGGCGGCGAGCACCACGTCGCGGCCGTATTTGTCGCATAGCGCGGTCATGCGCTGCACGCCGAGCCGATTGGCCGCCATTTGCGCCCGGAGGTCCGACAAGCGCTCGCGCGGCACTTGGCAATTCAGCAGAATCAGCTCCTGGACGTCCTTCTGCAGCTCGCCGGCGCGATAGAGACGGATCGGCGGAATGCGCAGCCCTTCCTGGTAGATATGGGCGTGGCCGCGATCAGCGAAATCGGCATGATGCGCGGTGTTCACCGCCCAACCGACGAGAGCGCCGGCGACGAAGATCGGCTCGGCGAGGACGATGTCCGGCAGATGCGTGCCGCCGCCCTCATAGGCGTCGTTGCCGACGAAGACGTCGCCCGGCCGCAGGTCTTCGACGCGGTTGCGCTTGAGGATATGCGGGATGATGCCGATGAAGCTGCCGAGATGCATCGGGATGTGCTCGGCCTGGCACAGCGTGTTGCCGCGCACGTCGAAGAGCACGGTCGAGCAGTCGCGACGCTCCTTGATGTTGGTGGAATAGCTCGCCCGCACGAGCGCCTCGCCCATCTCCTCGACGATCGAGGACAGCGCGCTCCCGATCACCTCCACCGTGATGGGATCGATCTCCGCGGTGGGGTCGTTGCGCAGCGCACGGCTCATCAGGCCGCCTCCAGGATCAGGTTGAGATAGGGTTCGACGCGCGCCTCCATGCCGGGCAGGACCGCGGTGGTGGCATCCATCTGCTCGATGATGGCGGGGCCGGCGATGCGGTTGCCCGGACGCAGCCGGTCGCGCTCATAGACGGGACAGGCGACGAAGCCGCCCGCCTCCGGCAACCACACCTCGCGCCGGCCGCTGATCGCGACCGCGGCGTCCGGCCCTTCCTCGGGAAGCGCGCGCAGCGCCGCCTTCTTGACGATGCCCGAGGCCTCGATGCGAAACGTGACGAGCTGCACCGGCTCACCCGCGGCGACGAAACCGTAGAGGCGACGATGCGTTTCGGCGAAGCCCTCGGCGAGCGCATCGAGCGTTGCCGGTCCGACCGGGCCCGGCGGCAGCGGTACCGCCAGCTCGTAGTTCTGTCCGGCATAGCGCATATCCACCGTGCGCGTGATCCGTCGCGCCTCGGGGGGGATGCCTTCCTCGGCAAACCAGTGCTCGGCCTGGACGTGAAGATGCGCGAAGGCATCGGCAATCGCCGGTACCGCGGCGCCGGCCAAAGTGGCAAGCCGCGTCGTTGCGAAATCGGCGCGCAGATCGGTCAGCAGCAGACCCATGGCGCAGAGAATGCCGGGATTGCGCGGCACCAGGATGCGTCCGATCTCCAGCTCGCGCGCCAGCCGCGCGGCGTGAAGCGGGCCTGCCCCGCCGAACGCCACCAGCGTGTAGTCGCGCGGATCGTGGCCCCGTTGCACGCTGATCACGCGAATCGCGCGCGCCATGTTGGCGGTGACGACCGAGATGATGCCCTGTGCCGTCGCCATGAGATCGAGTCCCAGGCGATGCGCGACCTGCGCGATCGCCGCCTTGGCCAGGTCCTGCCGCACCTTCATGCGGCCACCCAGAAGGTGTATCGGGTTCAGTGTCTGCAAGACGATATTGGCGTCGGTCACCGTCGGCTCCGGATTGCCGCGGCCATAACAGGCGGGGCCGGGTTCGGCGCCGGCGCTGCGCGGCCCGACTTTGAGGAGCCCGCCGGAATCGACGAAGGCGATGGAGCCGCCGCCCGCACCCACGGTGTGGATGTCGAGCATCGGCGCTTTGATCGGATATCCATGCACCACCGCTTCGCTGGCCAGACGACACTGTCCGTCCTTCAGCAATGCAACATCCGTGCTAGTCCCGCCCATGTCGAAGGTTATGAGATCGGCGAAGCCGGCGATCCGCCCCACTTCTTGCGCGGCCACCACACCGGTCGAGGGACCGGAGAGCACCGTGCGCACCGGCAGCCGCGCCGCCTGATCGAAGCCGATCACGCCGCCATTCGACTGGGTGAGATGCGGCGTGACGGTGACGCCGAGATCGCGCAGCCGCCTCGCCAGGCGCTGAATGTAGCCCTGCATCACCGGACCCAGATAGGCGTTCACGACGACGGTGGAGAGACGCTCATATTCGCGGAACTCGGGCGCCACCTCGTGGCCGGTGCAAACGAACGCCTCGGGAAATTCCTCCTCCAGAATCTTGCGCGCGAGCTGCTCATGCTCGCTGCGCACGAAGCCATAGAGAAAGCTGATCGCGACCGCTTTGACGCCGGCTGCGCGCAGCAGGCGGACCGCGTTCCTGAGCGCGGTTTCATCCAGCGGCGTCTCGATGCTGCCGTCGTGCTTGACGCGCTCCGCCACTTCGAGCCGCAAGTCGCGCGGCACCAGGACCGGGGGCTTGTCGGCCTGGAGATCGTAGAGCTCCGGCCGCTTCTGCCGTCCGATCTCCAAGAGATCGCGAAATCCCTCCGTCGTGATGAGGCCGGTGGCGACTCCGCGATGCTGGATCAGGGCGTTGGTGGCGACGGTGGTGCCGTGGCCGAAATAGCCGATCTCGGCGCGCGCCGCATCGACGCGCTCGGCGCCCTCGCTCACGCCCTGCGCGATGCCGCGCGAGGGATCATCCGGCGTCGAGGGCACTTTCCAGACCTCGACGCGGCCGGTGCCGTCCTCGAAGAGGCAGACATCGGTGAAGGTTCCGCCGGAATCGACGCCGATGCGCCAGGTCATGGGTCCAACTTCTCCTACGAAGCCGCGAGACGACGCCGCGGCGGCGGGCGGAGCGGCGTCTCGCGCGGCGCCAGATCCAACTCTCCGGCCGCGCTGGCGGCGATGAAGATTGCCATGCGTTGGCGAAATACCTCGCAGTGGACGCGCGCCAGCTGATCGGCGCGATCGGCGTCGCCGTTACGGATCGCCTCGATCATGGCTTCGTGCTGTTCCACGGAGCTGCGAAAATGCTCGGCGTGATCGACGAGACTGCGCGCCGAGCCGAAGGCCGCCCGGGCGAGCCGCACGGTGCGGGACTCCGCGGCGCGGCAATCCGCGGCGAGAAAGCGGTTGCCGCACGCATCGGCGATCACGCCGTGGAACAGCCGGTTGACCTCGGTCATGCCGTCGAGATCGTCCGAACCGACGGCCGCTGCAAAATCGCGGCTGAGGCGGGTAAGCGCGACGACATGCTCGGGCTGCCGTCGCAGCGCCGCCCAACGCGTGGTCGCGCGCTGATAAAGCTCCAAGCTCTCGAGCAGTTGCGGCACCTCGTTGAGATCGAGCGCCGCGACGCGCGCGCCGCGATTGGGCACGAGCTGCACCAGTCCATGGCTGGCAAGCTGGATCAGCGCCTCCCGAACCGGGGTGCGCGACAGATCGAATTCGCGCACCAGCGCCGCTTCCTCGAGATCGGCGCCGGGCTGCAGCTGCAACGCCAGGATCCGCCTGCGTATTGCCTCGAACACGGTGGTCGCGCCGGCACCGCGCGGGGTCGCGCGCCGGGGCTTTCGGTTGGTCTTGCTGCGTTGCATACTTAAAGTATACTGTATGAACGCAACGGGCCGGTCAAGGCGTCTGCTGCCCATCAAAGCGGCAGCGAGCGTCGCTTTCCTGCTGCGGCGTCGGGCAGCGCCGCGCTTCCGCCGCATCCGCTTCAGATCGAGGATCGCCGCATGCCCGCCTTCGTCGAGCCCGTCCCTTCCGATCCCGCTCTTCCCGCGCGCACCGATGTGG
The DNA here is from genome assembly GCA_030039975.1 of Alphaproteobacteria bacterium. Classification (GTDB taxonomy): domain Bacteria; phylum Pseudomonadota; class Alphaproteobacteria; order ATCC43930; family CGMCC-115725; genus DAHUYF01. The sequence continues at coordinate 1,949 of JASHUO010000808.1, read as the reverse complement.
TCATCGTCGGCGGCGGCATCATCGGCGCCGCGACCGCCTTCTTTCTCGCCGAGCGCGGCATTGCCGTCACGCTCTGCGAGAAGGGCGCGATCGGCGCGGAGCAGTCGAGCCGGAACTGGGGCTGGTGCCGCACCATGGGGCGCGATCTGCGGGAGATTCCGCTGTCCATCGAAAGTCTGCGGCTGTGGCGCGGCATGAATGCGCGGCTCGGCGCGGAGACCGGATTCCGCCAAGCCGGCATCGTCTATACCTGCGACACCCCGCAAGACATGGCCTTTCGCGAAGAATGGCTCGACGCCGCGCGGCAATGGCAGATCGACGCCCGAGCAGTGAGCGGCAACGCGCTTGCCGATCTCCTGCCCGGCGCGGCACGAAAATTCGTCGGCGGGCTCTACACGCCGAGCGATGGTCGCGCCGAGCCGTCGCTGGCGGCCCCGGCGCTTGCCAGTGCCGCAAGACGGCTCGGCGCCGTGGTGTTGACCGGCTGCGCCGTGCGTGGACTCGAGACCGAAGGCGGGCGCATCGCCGCGGCGATCACCGAGAAAGGCCGCATCGCCTGCCAATCCGTGGTGGTCGCCGGCGGCGCCTGGTCTCGCCTCTTCTTGGGAAATTTCGGCGTCGCCGTGCCGCAGCTCAAGCTGCTCGGCTCGGTGATGCGCACCGCGCCGCTGTCAGGCGCGCCCGAGCACGCCATCGGCGCCTCCAATTTCGCGTTCCGCAAGCGGCTCGATGGCGGCTACACCGTGGCGCGCCGGGGCGCCTATGTCGCCGAGATCGTGCCCGACAGCTTCCGCCTGTTCTTCGATTTTCTGCCGACCTTGCGGGTGCAGTGGCACGAGCTTCGCTTGCGCGTGGGCCGCCGCTTCCTGACCGAGTGGCGCACGCCCCGCCGCTGGGCGCTGGACGCGGTCTCGCCCTTCGAGCAGGTGCGGGTGCTCGACCCGCTGCCGAACGAGCGCTTGCTCGGCGAGGCGCGCGCGAACCTTGCCGCCGCCTTTCCCGTGTTTCGCGACATGGTGGTGGCCGATCGCTGGGGTGGGCTGATCGACGCCACGCCGGACGGCGTGCCGGTGATCTCTCCCGTCGAGACGCATCCCGGCCTGTTCATCGCCACCGGATTTTCCGGCCACGGTTTCGGCCTCGGCCCCGGCGCCGGGCGCCTCATGGCCGATCTTGTTGCCGGCGCTCCGCCGATCGTCGATCCCGCGCCCTTCCGCTACGACCGATTCCGCGGCCGCTTGGCGGCGCCGATGCGGCGAGGCTGATCGTCTTCCCACTCCGGCGGAAATGCAGCGCCCGCCGATCCTAACGGGGTCGCCGCGCCACCAGGTCGATTTCGATCAGCGCGTCATAAGCGAGCCCGGTCACGCCGACGCAGGTGCGGGCGGGGAGGCGGCCCTCCGGGAAATAGCTGCGATAGGCCTCGTTCATCGCCGCATAGTCCTGCTTGAAGCGGGTCAAGTAGATCCGCGCCATGACGACGTGCTCTAAACCCAGGCCGAGTCCCTTGAGCACCGTCTTGAGGTTGGTCATTACCGCATGCGTCTGGCTCGTGATCCCGTCCGGCAGCACGCCCGGCGCGGCGGGTGAGTCCGGCATCTGACCTGTCACGAAGATGAAGTCGTCAGTCTCGACCGCATGGCTGAACGGCGCCACCGGCCTTGGCGCATCGGCGATCATGTGAAATTGCATCGTGGCTCCTGTGTCCGAAGCAGTGGCCGCGCCTCAGGGGCGGGTGAACATGTCCCTCCGTATCGATCCGTGCACGCCCCAATTGGCATCGACGACCTGCGTGACGCCGAAATCGGCGGCGACGGACATCAGCGCGATGGCTTCATCCTCGCTCATATGATGCACGGTCATCAGGAAGCGGCGCAGCTTGCGGAAGGCATCGCGCATGGCTTTGTCGAGGCTCGAATGCTGTGCCACCTCCACCTGCGCGTCGGGTC
>JASHUO010000807.1 GCA_030039975.1 Alphaproteobacteria bacterium | reverse complement strand
TGGAAGACCGGGATCTTGAGGCGCTGGCGCAGCTTCGCTTCGATCTCGAAGCATTCCGGCGCCTTGATGTCCTCGAGATTGATGCCGCCGAAGGTCGGCTCCAGCGCGGCAATCACCTCGACCAGGCGGTCGGGGTCGCGCTCGTTGATCTCGATGTCGAAGACGTCGATGCCGGCGAATTTCTTGAACAGCACCGCTTTGCCTTCCATCACCGGCTTGGCGGCGAGCGGGCCGATGGCGCCGAGGCCGAGCACGGCGGTGCCGTTGGTGATGACGCCGACGAGGTTGCTGCGGGCGGTGAGGGTCGAGGCCTCCGCGGCATCGGCGGCGATCGCCAGCGAGGCGACGGCGACGCCGGGGGAATAGGCCAAAGCGAGATCGCGCTGATTGGCCAGCGGCTTGGTGGCGGCGATGCCGATCTTCCCCGGCACCGGCAGGCGGTGATATTCAAGCGCGCTGTCGCGTAGATCCTCGGCCATAGACCTCCTCCGGCTGGGGCCGCCTTTTCTATACCACTGGCGCGCGATAAGCCACCCAGCGGCGGTGGCGCGGCGCCGTGCGATCCCTATCTATAGACCAGGAGAAGCGAGGATGGTGCGGTCGAGAAGACTCGAACTTCCAAGCCCTTTCGGGCACTAGCACCTCAAGCTAGCGCGTCTACCAATTCCGCCACGACCGCGATGCCGGCAGCAGCGACGCAATTTCGGCATTGCCGCTGATGGCGCGGGTGATTACCAAATCCGCCAAGCCATAGCAAGTAGACTCACGGGCGCAGAGGCAACATGGACGAGATCGAATGGCAGGTAAGCGGCGCACCTGTCGCCTATGAGCCCGCGGTGGCGGCGATGGAAGCGCGCGTCGCCGCGATCCGGGCCGGTGCAGCGCGGGAGCTGGTCTGGCTGCTCGAGCATCCGCCGCTTTACACCGCCGGCACCAGCGCGCGCGCCAGCGATCTGGTCGAGCCCGGCCTCTTTCCGGTGCACCGCAGCGGCCGCGGCGGTCAATACACCTATCACGGCCCGGGCCAGCGCGTCGGCTATGTCATGCTCGATCTGCGCCAACGCGGCGCCGATCTCCGCGCCTATGTCCATGCCCTCGAAGAATGGCTGATCCGGACCCTTGCCCGCTTCGGCATCGCCGGCGAGCGGCGGGAAGGACGCGTCGGCATCTGGGTCGACGAAGGCGGCGGGCGCGAGAGCAAGATCGCCGCCATCGGCGTCCGCGTCCGCCACTGGGTGAGCTTTCACGGCGTCGCGCTCAATGTCGATCCCGATCTTGGCCATTACCGCGGCATCGTTCCGTGCGGGATCAGCGAGCACGGCGTTACCTCACTCGCGCGGCTCGGGGTCACGGCGGACCTGCCGGCGGTGGATGCGGCGCTGCGCGCCACTTTCAACGAGGTCTTCGACCGGCCCCTGCGCTGTGGTTAGCTTTAATTTAACCACGCGCTTCCTTTAGCGCGTTTCCAGTTGTCAATCCCATCAAATCCAAAATAAAAATTTTGGTCCGCCGTCAATACTTAACATCGAATTTTTAAGCAAGCGTCGCGAAAATCACTTCCGATACTTGGGCGCCCTCGGCGGGAAATACTGTACGATCCTCCCGCCGTTGGAGCGATGACTATTCGGCGAGGGTGGAGAGACGAGATGCACGTTATCGCGGTCGCTTCCCAGAAGGGTGGGTCGGGCAAGACGACGCTAGCCGGACATCTGGCGGTGCAGGCCGACCGCGCCGGCTTCGGCCCGGTGGCGCTGGTCGACACCGACCCGCAGGGGAGCCTGTCGGAATGGTGGAATGCGCGCATCGCGGATACGCCGCTCTTCGCGCGCACCAGCTCGGGCCGGCTCGCCACCGATATCGAGCGCATGCGCGAGCTCGGCATCAAGCTGCTCGTCGTCGACACACCGCCCGCGATCGAGGCGACGATCACCGAGGTGATCAGCCTCGCCGACCTCGTCATCATCCCAGCGCGGCCGAGCCCGCATGATTTGCGCGCCGCCGGCGCCACGGTCGAGCTGATCGAGCGCCTGGGCAAGCCGCTCGTCTTCGTCATCAATGCCGCGACGCCACGTGCCCGCATCACCGCCGAAGCGGTGATGGCGCTGTCCCAGCACGGCACCTTGGCGCCGGTCATCCTCCATCACCGCACCGGCTTTGCGGCGAGCATGATCGACGGCCGCACCGTCATGGAAGTGCCAGGCGAAGCGCGCTCGGCCGAGGAGCTGGTGCTGCTCTGGGAATATCTCGCCAACCGGCTCAACCGCGATTTCCGCACCCTGCTGCCCTCGACGCTGCTGTCGGCGCCAGCGAAACAGGAAATCGAGCCAATCCTGGTCGATGGACGAGGTGCGCCATGAGGGCCGCTCCGCTGACTGCATCCTTGCTCGTCACCAAGGGTGACGCCACGCCCAGCGCCAAGAGCGCTGACGCGCAGGCCCAGGGTGCGACCGTCGAGTTCCTGCCGAAGCCGCGCGAGCGTTCGAGCGGCGCAGACGGGCAGACGCGCGTGTCGCTGCGCATGCCGACTGCGCGGCATCTGCGCCTGCGCCTTGCCGCAGCGCATCTCGGCCGCAGCAGCCAGGGGCTGATCCTGGCGGCGGTCGATCATTACATCGACACCGTCCTGCCGCTGCTGATGGCCGGACGC
>JASHUO010000806.1 GCA_030039975.1 Alphaproteobacteria bacterium | reverse complement strand
GGGGCGGGCGGGTGTCACGCCAAGCCGCGCTTCGCAACCGCCGCGTCCTGCGGTAGCATTGATCGACGTCATGAATATGTCGTGAATCGAGCCTCCCGTGCCGACCGACGCCTCGTCCGCCCCTCTCGGCACCCCTGCCGCGCCGCTCGGCCCGGCGGCGCTCGCCGCGGCCTGGGAGGGCCCGACCTTTGCGGCGCTCGATCTCGGCACCAACAATTGCCGCCTGCTGGTGGCGCGGCGCGCCGGCCGCGGCTTTCGCGTCGTCGACGCGTTCTCGCGCATCGTCCGGCTCGGCGAAGGGCTGGCGACGACCGGGGTGCTGTCGGAAGCGGCGATGGCGCGCAGCATCGAGGCGCTCAAGATCTGCGCCGGCAAGGTTGCGCTGCGCCGCGTGACCCGCGGGCGCTACATCGCCACCGAGGCGTGCCGCCGCGCCGCCAATTGCGCCGAGTTCCTGGCGCGTGTCCGGCACGAGACCGGCATCGCCATCGAGATCATCTCGAGCCAGGAGGAGGCGCGGCTGGTCGTCGCCGGCTGCGCGCCGCTGCTCGACCGCAGGATTCCCCGCGCCATCGTTTTCGATATCGGCGGCGGCTCGACCGAGCTGGTCTGGCTGGCGTTGCCGAGCGACCCCGCGCGGCCGCCGGCGGTGGTGGATTATCTCTCCTTGCCCAACGGCGTCGTGACCTTGACCGACCGGTATGGCGGCCGCGAGGTGTCGCGCGCCACCTATGATGCCATGGTGACGGAAATGCGCGAGGCGCTGCAGCCCTTTGAGGCGCGCCACCGGATCGCGCCGCTGATCGCCGAGGGCGCGGTGCAGATGCTGGGCTCGTCCGGCACGGTCACCACGCTGGCCGGCATCCATCTCGACCTGCCGCGCTACAACCGCGCTCAGGTCGACGGCACGGCGCTCAGCTTCGAGGGCGCGCGCGCCGTCTCCGAGCGGCTGGTCGGCCTTGGCTATGCGGCGCGGGCGGCGCATCCCTGCATCGGCAGCGACCGCGCCGATCTCGTGCTGGCGGGGTGCGCCGTGCTCGAAGCGATCTGCCAGCTCTGGCCGGTGGGCCGGCTGCGCGTCGCCGATCGCGGCATCCGCGAGGGCATTCTCCTCAGCCTTCTCGGCAAGCGGACAGGCGCCTAGGTGAGCCGGGGCGGCGGCAAGCGGCGGAGCGGCCGGGCGCCGACAACCGGTCGCGCCCCGGCGGTGCGGGTGAAAACCGCCGGCCAGCGCACGCACTCCTCGACGCAATGGCTCGAGCGGCAGCTCAACGACCCCTATGTCGCCGAAGCCAAGCGCCTCGGCTATCGCTCGCGCGCCGCCTTCAAGCTGATCCAGCTCGACGACCGGTTCCACTTTCTGAAACCGGGCGCGCGGGTGGTCGATCTCGGCGCGGCGCCGGGCGGCTGGACCCAGATGGCGGTGGCGCGGGTCAAGGCGGAGGCGGGGAGGGGCCGAGTCGTCGGCATCGACCTGCTGGCGGTCCCGCCGATTGCCGGCGCGGTCCTGCTCAAGGCCGATTTCCTCGCCGACGAGGCGCCCGCCGCCCTCACCGCGGCGCTGGGCGGGCCGGCCGACGTGGTGTTGAGCGACATGGCGGCGCCTACCACCGGCCATGCCGCAACCGACCATCTGCGCGTCATGGCGCTGGCCGAGGCGGCGCATGACTTTGCCCGGACCGTGCTGGCGCCGGGCGGCACCTTTATCGCCAAGGTCTTCCAGGGCGGCGCCGAGCGTACGCTGCTCGAGGCCTTGAAGCGCGACTTTGCCCAGGTCCGTCACGCCAAGCCGCCGGCGAGCCGCAGCGAATCGGCCGAGGTCTATGTCGTGGCGCAAGGGTTTCGCGGCCGGAACGAGTCGGCAAAAGGGGCCTAGCCCGCTGCATTGCAGCTGCGCGGATCGCGCCGCTTCCCTTGGCACCCCTATTGTGTATAGTGCGTCGCCAACCCATTTTTCCCCCACTTGGAAAAGGGAAGGCTTATGGAAATCCGCCAGGCGCTGACATTCGACGACGTTCTCTTGGTGCCGGCGGCTTCGTCGATCCTTCCCACCGAGACGGATACAAAGACGCGGCTGACGCGCGAGATCGCGCTCGGCATCCCGCTGATCTCGGCGGCGATGGACACGGTGACCGAAAGCGCGCTCGCCATCGCCATGGCGCAGGCCGGCGGCATCGGCGTCATCCACCGCAATTTCGCCATTGCCGAGCAGGCGAACGAGGTGCGCAAGGTCAAGAAGTTCGAGGCCGGCATGGTGGTGAACCCCGTCACCATCGGCCCCGACGCGACCCTCGCCGACGCACTGAAGCTGATGGCGGATAACCGCATCTCGGGCATTCCCGTGGTCGAGCGCGGCTCGAAGCGGCTGGTCGGCATCGTCACCAACCGCGATGTGCGCTTTGCCACCAATCCGAAGCAGCCGATCGCCGAGCTCATGACGCGCGAGAAGCTCGTTACCGTGCGCGAAAGCGTGAAGCGCGAAGAGGCGATGCGGCTCCTCCATCAGCACCGCATCGAGAAGCTGCTCGTCGTCGACGACGCCTATCGCTGCGTCGGCCTGATCACCGTCAAGGACATCGAGAAGTCGCAGAAATTTCCCAATGCCTGCAAGGACGATCACGGCCGGCTCCGCGTCGCCGCCGCGACCGGCACCGGCGCCGACGGCGTCGAGCGCGCCGAGGCGCTCTTCGAGGCCGGTGTCGACGTTCTCGTCGTCGACACCGCGCATGGCCATTCGCAGCGCGTGCTCGAGACGGTGAGCCGCATCCGCCGGCTCTCCAACTATACCCAGATCCTCGCCGGCAACATCGCCACCTCCGACGGCGCCGAGGCGCTGATCGACGCGGGCGCCGATGCGGTCAAGGTCGGCATCGGTCCGGGCTCGATCTGCACCACGCGCGTCGTCGCCGGCGTCGGCGTGCCGCAGCTAACCGCGATCCTCGACGTCGTCGCCACCGCGCATAAGCGCGACGTGCCGGTGATCGCCGATGGCGGCATCAAATTCTCCGGCGATCTCGCCAAGGCGATCGCGGCCGGCGCCGATTGCGCCATGCTCGGCTCGCTCTTCGCCGGTACCGATGAGAGCCCGGGCGAGGTCTTCCTCTATCAGGGCCGCACCTATAAATCCTATCGCGGCATGGGCTCGGTCGGCGCCATGGCGCGCGGCTCGGCCGACCGCTACTTCCAGCAGGAAGTCAGCAGCACCTTGAAGCTGGTGCCGGAAGGCGTCGAAGGCCGCGTGCCGCATAAGGGGCCGGTCGGCAATGTCGTCCATCAGCTCGTCGGCGGCTTGCGCGCGGCGATGGGCTATACCGGCTGCCGCAGCATCGGCGAGATGCAGCGCAATTGCCGCTTCGTCCAGATCACCGGCGCCGGCTTGCGCGAGAGCCACGTGCACGACATCGCGATCACCCGCGAGGCGCCGAATTATCGGCAGGATCTGTAGGAAGTTGTCAGTTGTCAGTTTTCAGTCGTCAGTTTGTAAGACGCCGAGACTGAAAACTGACAACTGAGAACTGAGAACTGAGAACTTCCATGACCCCCGGCGCGCGGATCGAGGCGGCGATCGGCTTGTTGCAGCGGATCGACCAGGGCGGCGGGCCGGCCGATGATCTCGTCGCCGATTATTTCCGTCGCCACCGCTTTGCCGGCGCCAAGGATCGCGTGGCGATTTCCGAGCATATCTACGTGGTGCTGCGCCAGCGCGCGGCGCTCGATTGGTGGATCGGCCGGCGCGGGCAGGGGCTGCCCTGCGATGCGCGGCGGCGCATGCTGGCGGCACTGACCCTAATCGAAGGCTGGACGGAAACCGCGATTGCCGATGCCTGCGACGGCGACCGCTTCCGCCCGGCGCCGCTCGACCGCGAGGAGGTGCGGCTCGTCGAGGGCCTGGCCGGCGCGTCGCTCGAGACGCGCGATATGCCGCCCGAAGCGCGCGGCAATTATCCCGCCTGGCTCACGCCGCATCTTGAAGCGGCGCTCGGCCGCTCGCTCGCGCGCGAGATGGCCGCGCTCAATGAGGGCGCGGCGCTCGATCTGCGCGTCAACCGGCTCAAATGCGACAATCGTGAAGCGGCGCGGGCGGCGCTGACGCGCGAAGGGGTCGAGGCGGCGCGCACGACCCTGTCGCCGCTCGGCCTGCGCGTCTTCGAGCGCATTCCGCTCGGCACCCTCGACGTCTTCCGGCGCGGACTCGTCGAGGTGCAGGATGAGGGCTCGCAGCTCGCGGCGCTGCTCGCCGCGGCGCGGCCGGGGATGCGCGTCGTCGATTTCTGCGCCGGCGCCGGCGGCAAGACCTTGGCACTGGCCGCGGAAATGCAGAATCGCGGCCATCTCGTCGCCTGCGACGTGTCGGCGCCGCGGCTCGAGCGGGCGACGCTGCGGCTGCGCCGCGCCGGCGCCAGCATCGTCCAGCGCGTGCCGATTGCGGGGGCGCGCGACAAATGGGT
>JASHUO010000805.1 GCA_030039975.1 Alphaproteobacteria bacterium | reverse complement strand
GGCGCCTATTATCCGGAGACCAACCCGTTGCTGCCCCTCGCGTTTCACGATGTGAAGAGCGGCACGCCGGCGGCGAAATCGATACCGGTCCTGGTCCGCCGTCAAGCACTCCAGCCCAGCGTCTGACCGATGATCACGGTAAAAGCAGCCTCGACGGCGCCGTCGCCCGTGCAGAGCGTGGCCCGGCAGTCTTGGCGCAACGGCGCGGCGCTCATCGGCGAGCGGACCCTTGCCGAGGAAGTGCCGGTTGCGTTCAGCTATGACGGGGCGACGCACGCCGTGCTGATGGCGACCCCTGACGATCTCGATGATTTCGCGGTCGGGTTTAGCATGACCGAAGGCATCGTGCGGCATCCAAGGGAGATAGAAGAGCTGAACATCGCCGGTTGTGCCGATGGGATCGTGCTGCGGATGTGGCTCAGCGGCGAGCGGTCCGATGCCTTCGCGGCGCGGCGTCGGCGCTTTGTCGGGCCGGCCGGGTGCGGCATGTGTGGGCTCGAGAGCCTCGCCGAAGCCAATCGGTCAATACCGCGGGTGGCCAGAGGTTTCGAGATTGGCCGACGGGACATCGAAGACGCCGTCGCGACGCTGCCTCAGGGGCAAACCTTGAACATGCGGACACGCTCGGTCCATGCGGCCGCATTTTGGCAGCGCGATCGCGATTTCGTGCTGCGCGAAGACATCGGACGGCACAATGCCCTCGACAAACTCGCAGGGGCGCTGTTGCGCGAGAACCGCCCGATCGCGGATGGCGTTGTCGTTCTCTCGAGCCGGATTTCCATTGAGATGGTGCAGAAGGCCGGCATGATCGGTGCGCCCGTCGTCGTCGGAATATCCGCGCCGACCGCGCTCGCCGTGCGCGTCGCCGATGCTGCCGGCATAACGCTCATCGGCATCGCCCGCGACGACGGGTTTGAGGTCTTTACGCATCCTGAGCGGTTCCGTCGGCACTGATCGCGGGAAGCTCAGGCGGAGCGCGAGAGCGGCAGCTTGGTGCCGGAGACGGCGCGCTCGAGCAGCACTTCGCGGCGGAAGTGGAAGAGCTTGGCGGGGCGTCCGCCGGTTCCCGCCGCGATCTCGCCGGTCTCCTCCACCAGCCCCTGCTGGTCGATGAGGCGCCGAAAATTCTGCTTGTGCAGCCTTCGCCCGGCGAGCGCCTCCACGGCGCGTTGCAGCTGCAACAAGGTGAAGCTCTCAGGCATCAGCTCGAAGACGACCGGGCGGTATTTGATCTTCGCTCTGAGACGCGCGATCGCGGTGGCGAGAATGCGGCGATGATCGAGGATCATCGCTTGTCCCGGCAGCGTCTGGCTGTCGCGCGCTCCCGCCTCGGCGACCAGCCCGGCCTCGTAAAGCAGCTCATAGCGCTGCAGCACCAGCTCCTCGTTCCAGCCGTGGTCGTCGCCAAAGCCGATATCGACGCGCCGCGCCCGGTCGCGGCGCGCGGCCGGTTCCGGCGCCGTCTTGGCCCATTGCCGCAGCTGCCGCCGGATCGCCGCCAGCGCCGGCGGCGAGCCTGAACGCCAATCCTCCCAGGGGAAATAGCGATACCAGTTCTGCCAGCGTCCTTCCTGGCCCCCCGGCGCCTCGGCCTCGCGCGTCAGTCCGAGATAGCTGATCGAGATGATGCGGCCGCGCGTGTCGCCGCGATCGCGATCGGCAAAGGTGTAGAGCTGCTCGATATAGCCGAGCGGGTGATGGGTTTGGCGCTCGACCCAGGAGCGCAGGCCCATCTGCAGCGTGCGATGCGCCGATTCGAGCGGGCCCGAGGGCAGGGCCTGACCCTCCTGCAGCGTGAGAACGCGCGGCTCCTCGCCGGTGACGGCGACGACCACGGCCGTCAATTCGACCGCAGCGGCGTCTTGTCTGTGGTGGGGCGAGGGCGTGTCCAAGCGGGGCGCAGTATGCCACAGGACGCCGCGCGATGCGTCACCGCTCAAGCGATGCGCTGCGGCGTGAAGTGTCGCGGCGGGGCGGCCAGGGCGTCCTGTGCCGCGACGACTTGCAGCTCGGGTTCGCCCGCGCGCAGGGTCGCCTCGATCACCGCATGGACCGCCGCGGCGGTCATCGCCAGCGCCGCTCCCGCTTCGCGCGTCCGCAAGAGATAGCCCAGGAACAGCGCCGCGGTGAGGTCGCCGGCGCCATTGGCGAGGAGCGGGAGGCGCGGCGTCGTCACCAGGAAGGCACCTTCCGCGCCCGCCGCCAGCATCGGCATCTCCCTGTCCGCACCGGGGAGGCTCGTCGCCAGGACCAGGCGCGGCCCCCGCGCCCGCAGCGTCTCCGCGGCGGCGAGCGCGCCGGCGACATCGGTGACCGCGCATCCCGCGAGCAAGGCCAGTTCGAAGCGGTTGGGGGTGATGATGTCGGCGGCGGGAAGCGCGCGGTCGCGGAAGAACTCGGCGATGCCCGGTCGCACGAAGACGCCGCTATGATCATCGCCGATGACGGGATCGCAGCAATAAAGCGCGTCCTCCGTGACCGCTTTCACCGCTGACGCGGCGTCAAGCACCGCATCGCCGACGGCCTCGTCGCCGAGATAGCCCGACAGCACGGCCTCGCAACGCTCGAACTGGCCGCGCTCGCCGATGCCGGCGATCACCTCGGCGATGGTTGCGGCGTCCCAGGCGCGGCCGCGCCAGGCGCCGTAGCCGGTGTGGTTGGAGAACTGCACCGTATCCACCGGCCAGACCTCGAAGCCGAGGCGCTGCAGCGGGAAGACGGCGACGGAATTGCCGACATGCCCGTAAGCGACCGCGGATTGGATCGAGAGAATCGCCACGGGGCGGGGCTCAGGCGAGCGCCGCCAGCGCGCGCTCCATGAACAGCGGCGCCCATTCCTGGACGAAATGGCCGGCCTCGGCGATTTCGATCGGCGCCGGGCAGCCGCGGATGATGTCCTTGAGGCCGCGCATCACCGGCGGCCCGAGCACCGGATCGGTCACGCCGATCACCATCGCAGTGCGGCCTGCCCATTCACGTCTCCACCAGTCGCGGGCGCGACGCGACAGCGCGGCGCCGCCGGCATCGGTCGCATCGGGGACCAGCTGCGGGAAACGCCGCACGCCGGCCTTGTAGCTTCCGTCGGGATAGGGGGCTTCATAGGCGGCGGCCTCTTCCGGGGTGAGCAACGGGCAGGCGCGCCCCATCAGCTTTGCCACCGCCATGTCGGGATTCGCGGCGCACCAGGCGCGCCAGGCGACAAAGCCGGGTGAGAGCGGCTGGTCGCCGGTGCCGAGCGCCGTGTTCATCACCAGCAGCCCGGTGAAGCGGCGTCCCATGTCCATCGGCAGGGTGAGGCCGATGAGCCCGCCCCAATCTTGGCAGACCAGGGTGATGTTCCGCAGGTCGAGCCGCTCGATGAAGGCGGCGATGCTGTCGCGGTGGAAGTCGAAGGTGTAACCGGCGTCCTCGACCGGTTTGTCCGAGCGGCCGAAGCCGAAGAAATCGGGCGCCACCGCGCGATATCCCGCGGCGGCGACATAGGGAACGAGCTTGCGATAGAGATAGCTCCAGGTCGGCTCGCCATGAAGACAGAGGAAGACGCGCTTCGCATCGCGCGGCCCCTCGTCGAGATAGTGGAGGCGCATGCCCTCGAAGCCGACGAGATCCTCGCGGTAATGCGGCGCGAAGGCGAAGCCGGGAAGATCGGCGAAGCGTTCCTCGGGCGTGCGCAGCAAGGGGATCATCACGCTTCCTCCCGTCGATCTCGCGCCATCATGACGGCGCGCGCCGCTTCTGGCTATAGTTGCTCCTCCCGAGCTGCGAAGGAGATCGCCCATGGCCGCCACGCCGCGCCCGCGCCGCAGCGTCCTCTATATGCCCGGCGCCAATACCAGGGCGCTCGAAAAGGCGCGGAGCCTGCCGGCGGACGGGCTGATCCTCGATCTCGAAGATGCGGTGGCGCCCGATGCCAAACCCGCGGCGCGCGGCAATATCGCCGCCGCGCTTGCCGCCGGCGGCTATGGCCGGCGCGAGCTGGTGCTGCGCGTCAACGGCCTCGCCACGCCCTGGGGCTATGAGGATCTCGTCGCCGCGGCGCGCCTGCCGCTCGATGCAGTGCTGCTGCCCAAGGTGGAGAGCGCCGATGGCGTGCGCCAGGCCGAGGCCGTGCTCGCCGGCGCCGGCGCGCCAGCCGGGCTGGCGCTCTGGTGCATGATGGAGACGCCTCTCGGCCTGCTGCATGCGGAAGCGATCGCGGCCGCGAGCCCCCGCGTCGCCTGTCTCGTTCTCGGCACCTCCGATCTCACCAAGGATCTCCATGCGCGGCACACGCGCGACCGCTTGCCGATGCTCACCGCTCTCGGCCTCGCGCTGCTCGCCGGGCGCGCCTTCCGGCTCGCCGTGCTCGACGGCGTCCATCTCGATCTTGGTGATGACGAAGGCTTTGCCGCCGCTTGCCGTCAGGGGCGCGAGCTCGGCTTCGACGGCAAGACGCTGATCCATCCGAAGCAGATCGACGCTGCCAACGCTGCCTTCGCGCCGGGCGCCGAAGAAGTCGAGTGGTCGCGCCGCATCATCGCCGCGCATGAGGAAGCCCAGCGCGCCGGCAAAGGCATCGTCCTCGTCGACGGCAAGCTCATCGAGAATCTGCATGTCGAGGACGCCATCCGCACCGTGGCGCTCGCCGACGAGATCGCGGCGATGGCCGCTTCGCGATGAGGGCTCGCCGATGAGCGACAAGACCGATCCCGGCCGCTTCTTCGAGGATTTCCGCGTCGGCGAGACGCTCTTCCATGCCACGCCGCGGACGGTGAGCGAAGCGGATGCGGCGCTCTATCTCGCGCTCACCGGTACGCGCTTTGCCGTCAACTCGGCCGATCCTTTTGCCGAAGCGCTCGGCTTCGCGCGTGCGCCGCTTGACGATTTCCTCGCCTTCCATATCGTCTTCGGCAAGACGGTGGCGGATGTCTCGATCAATGCCGTCGCCAATCTCGGCTATGCCG
>JASHUO010000804.1 GCA_030039975.1 Alphaproteobacteria bacterium | reverse complement strand
GCACCGGTCGTCAGCCGTTTCCGCACCTATAAGACCGCGCTCGCGACCGAAGCGCAGCGCTATTGCGATGCGGTCTGGGCACTGCCGGCGCTGCGGGAATGGGTCGAGGCCGCGCGGAACGAGCCGATGGTGATCGAGCGTTTGGAGTTCTGACCCCCTGAACAGGCGCCGGATTTCGTGCTAAGAGCGGCGGCCCGGCGCTTGGGCGGCGCCGGGAACGCCCCAAAATCGTTTTTGTTGAGAGGATTTGCATGGCATTGAAGAAATCGGCCCTGCCCAAGGGCATGGACATTCGCGGCGCCATCCGCCCCGGCTATGAGCGGATATTGACGCCGGACGCGCTCGCCTTCATCGCCGAGCTGGAGCGGCGCTTCGGCGGCGAGCGCAAGCGGCTGCTCGCGCGCCGCGCCGAGGTCCAGGCCAAGCTCGACACCGGCTGGAAGCCCGATTTTCTTGCCGAGACCAAGACGGTGCGCGACAGCGACTGGACCGTAGCGGCGATTCCGAAGGATCTGCTCGATCGTCGCGTCGAGATCACGGGTCCCGTCGATCGCAAGATGGTGATCAACGCGCTCAATTGCGGCGCCAACGTCTACATGGCCGATTTCGAGGATGCGAGCACGCCGTCCTGGGAGAACCTCATCGAGGGGCAGATCAACCTCGGCGACGCAGTGCGCCGCGCGATCACCTTCGCGGATCCCGCCAGCGGCCGGCACTATCGGCTCGACGCCAAGACCGCGACCTTGCTGGTACGGCCGCGCGGCTGGCACCTGCCGGAAGCGCATTGCCTGATCGATGGCGAGCCGATGGCGGGCGCGCTGTTCGATTTCGGCCTCTATGTCTTCCACAATGCCAAGGAGCTGGCGCAGCGCGGCACCGGCGCCTATTTCTATCTGCCGAAGCTCGAGAGCCATCTCGAAGCGCGGCTGTGGAACGAGATCTTCGTCCATAGCGAGGCGAAGCTCGGCCTCGGCCGCGGCGCGATCAAGGCGACGGTGCTGATCGAGACGATCATGGCCGCCTTCGAGATGGACGAGATCATCTACGAGCTGCGCGAGCATATGGGCGGCCTCAATTGCGGCCGCTGGGACTACATCTACAGCGTCATCAAGAAATTCGCCGAGGACCCGGCCATGGTGCTGCCGGACCGCGCCCAGGTGACGATGACGACGCCGTTCCTGCAGAGCTATGTGCGCCTGCTGATCAAGACCTGCCATCGGCGCAATGTCCATGCCATGGGCGGCATGGCGGCGCAGATCCCGATCAAGAACGATCCCGCGGCCAATGAAGCGGCGATGGCCAAGGTGCGTGCTGACAAGGAGCGCGAGGTGAGCGAGGGCCATGACGGCACCTGGGTCGCGCATCCCGGTCTCGTCGCGATTGCCAAGGAAGTCTTCGACAAGGGCATGCCCGAGGCGAACCAGATCGCCCGCAAGCGCCAGGACGTGGACGTCACCGCCGCCGATCTCCTGAGGGTGCCGAGCGGCACCATCACCGAGGCGGGCTTGCGCGCCAACATCAATGTGGGCCTGGGCTATGTCGAATCCTGGCTGCGCGGTACCGGCTGCGTGCCGCTCTACAATCTGATGGAGGACGCCGCCACGGCCGAGATCAGCCGCAGCCAGGTCTGGCAATGGATCCGCCACGGCGCGAGCCTTGCCGATGGCCGCAAGGTGACGCGCACCCTCGCCCATCAGACGCTCGAGGAAGAGCTCGAGAAGCTGCGGCTGGCCGCGCCCGAGGGCAACCGCTTCGACGACGCGGCGAAGCTCTTCCGCGAGCTCATCGACGCCGAGCGCTTTGTCGAATTCCTGACCCTCCCCGCTTACGAACAGATCGTCAGGGAGGGGGCGTAGAGGCAACCGCGGCGCTTCTATACCGTCTGTTAACCATCTTGAGGCGATCATCACCGGCACGACAACGGCGCAGCCGGGTCAAAGGCTGCCGGGGGGCCTGAATGGCAAACTTCCACCACATGTTGAAGCGCAAGGGGCAGGCCGAGCACGTGGCCTCCGGTTACATCGACATCCCCCTGTGGCGAGAGGGGGATGAGCGGCGGGTCAACATCGGCGATGAGCGGGTTTATGTGCGCGTCGTCAACCGGATGGACAGAGAGCGCACGATCTACACCGAGGAGATCGATCCGCTGTGCATTGTCGAGCGGGCGAGTGAACGGCGCGTGACCGACGCGCTGTCATCGGGGCATGGCCATCAAGCGGCCGAGCCCGTCAGGGCGAATCGTCCTGAGCTGGCCGATGCGGGTCTGGCTCTCTAAGTGACGCTCAGCGCGTAGACTGTCACCGATCCGGCTGCGCCACCAGGCGCTGCACCATGGCGCGCACGGCGGCGAGTTGGGGACCCGACCGGATCTGGAAATTTGATCCGGTATAGCCCCACCAATCCCAGCAGCCTTCCGGGTTGTTGAGCATCGTGCCGGGATCGACCTGCGGGTAGAGCATGATAATGCCGTTGGCATCAGCCCACGCGTTGTAGCCGACCCGACCGTAGACGGCATCGCCGACCACGCTGGCACTCTGCAGGCAGCCGTGAAACACGATGTGCACCGCGCAGCTGGCGCCGGCCTTCGCGCAGGATGCAGGCACAAAGACGTAGCCGGTCTTGGACATGCCGGCGACCGGCGAAGCGAACTCAGCCTGGTCGAACGACGTTGGCGAGGCCGAGAGGCTCGCCGCCTTCGGCAACAGCGTCCCATAAATCTCGGTCAATATCGCTCGAGGCTGGTCGTACAACGCGCCATCGACGGCGCATTGATCAACGAAGGGCGTCGCCGTCGTGCCGCAAGGGGCGCCGAAATTGGCCGAGATGAAAGCATGGCCGGCGGGTACGTCATGAACATATTGAACGTTCGGGGTTCCCGCGTCCGTGAAGAAGTCGCGCACGGCATCGACCACCGTGCGCCGGACCGTCTCATCCCTGGTGCCGCTGAACAGATAGACCCTCTGCGACTTCAACCGGTCGACCGGATCGATCTGGCCGAGCGCCGCGAAGGAGACGGCGGCGGCGTAAGAGGCTGCGCCGACCGGCGCCCCGCTCATGCAGGTCGCAATACCTCCGGGATTGACGACGGCGCAATTGTACGGTCCGCCCGCGACAACGCCGACGCCCATCGTGCTGGCCGAGAAGGCCACCCCATACTGCATGGCCATGAAGCCGCCGGACGATAAGCCGGCGGTGGAAATTCTGGCCGGGTCTGCGCCCAAAGCAGGCAACTTCGCGGGCTGCGCCGCCGCGGGCTGAGCCCACAGCAGCGTTGCGACCAGGAGCGCCGCGCGCATCGACGAACCTCGTCGGAGAGCCATGCATGCCAGCGTTGCACGAAAGGTGGCTCGGCGAAAGCTCATCATTCATCGGTATGTGCTGCGCTCCGCGTGATGGCTGCGGGAGCCACCTCCTGCCCTTCCCATCGGGGCGGA
>JASHUO010000803.1 GCA_030039975.1 Alphaproteobacteria bacterium | reverse complement strand
GGCCGCCGCTCGTCACCGGCGCGCAGATCGGCGATAGCGGCACCGGTCTCCATCTCGCGCTCGGCATCGTCACGGCGCTGTTTCAGCGCACCCATACCGGCAAGGGCCAGCGCGTGCTCTGCGCCATGCAGGACGGCGTGCTCAATCTCTGCCGCGTCAAGCTGCGCGACCAGCAGCGGCTCGAGCGCAACGGCAAGATGACGGAGTATCCGCAATACCCGCATGGCAGCTTCGGCGAAGCGGTGCCGCGCTCGGGCAATGCCTCGGGCGGCGGCCAGCCCGGCTGGATCCTGAAATGCAAGGGCTGGGAGACCGATCCCAACGCGTACATCTACTTCATCACCCAGGCGCCGGTCTGGGAGGCGATCTGCAAGGTCATCGGCAAGGAGGAGTGGATCACCGATCCCAACTATGCCAAGCCGGCGGCGCGATTGCCGCGGCTCAAAGAGATCTTCGATGCGATCGAACGCTGGACCATGACCAAGACCAAGTTCGAGGCGATGGAGATCCTCAACAATTACGACATTCCCTGCGGCCCGATCCTGTCGATGAAGGAGCTTGCCCATGAGCCGTCGCTGCGTGCGACCGGCACGGTGGTCGAAGTCGACCACCCCAAGCGCGGCAAGTACCTGACCGTCGGCAATCCGATCAAGCTCTCCGCGAGCCCCAGCGACGTGAAGCGCTCGCCGCTTCTGGGCGAGCACACCGAGGAGATTCTTGCCGAGCTCGGCTTCGGCACAGACGAGATCACGGCGATGCGCGCGGAGAAGGCGGTCTAGGCGCCGCCCTCGGGACCAATCGAGAGACGAAGCAACGCAACCGATCCTACGGGAGGGGATTTCCATGGCACACGACAGGACTTCGGCGCACGACAAGGCTGCGGTGCGCAAGCTGCTCGACCAGGTCAAGGCCGAAGGCCGGACCGCGCTCACCGCGCCCGAGGGCAAGCTGCTGTGCGATGCCTATGGCATCGCCGTGCCGCAGGAAGGCGTCGCCGGCTCGGCGCAAGAGGCGGCGAAGCTCGCGCAGGCCATGGGCTTCCCGGTGGTGATGAAGATCGTCTCGCCCGACATCCTGCACAAGACCGAGGCGGGCGGTGTCGTCGTCGGCGTCAAAAGCGCCGCCGAGGCCGAGAAGGCCTATGACGCGATCATCGCCAATGCGCGTAAATACAAGAGCGACGCCAAGATCGCCGGCATCCAGGTGCAGCAGATGCTGCAGGGCGGGCAAGAGGTCATCATCGGCGCCGTCACCGATCAAAGCTTCGGCAAGCTCGTCGCCTTCGGCATGGGCGGCGTGCTGGTCGAGGTGCTGAAGGACGTGACCTTCCGCCTGGCGCCCACCGCCAAGGAGGACGCGCTCTCGATGCTCGACAGCATCAAGGCGGGCGAGATTCTGAAAGGCGTGCGCGGCGCCGAGCCGGTGAGCCGCGAGGCGCTGGCGGCGCTGATCCAGAACGTCTCCGAGCTGGTCAGCGACTTCCCCGAAATTGCCGAGATGGATCTGAACCCGGTCTTCGCGACGAAGACCGGCGCCATCGCCGCCGATGTGCGCATCGTGCTCGACTGGAACCCGCCGCCGCAGCGCTATCGGCCGAGCCAGGAGGAGATCACGCGGCAGATGAACCGCATCATGCGGCCCGATGCTGTGGCGGTGATCGGCGCTTCGGCCGAGGACGGCAAGATCGGCAATTCGGTGATGAAGAACCTGATCAATGGCGGCTACACCGGCAAGATCTACCCGATCCATCCGAAGGCCGAGGAGATCATGGGCCGCAAGGCCTTCAAATCGGTCAAGGACGTGCCGGGCGAGATCGACGTCGCCGTCTTCGCCATCCCCGCCAAATTCGTGGCCCAGGCGCTGGTCGAATGCGGCGAGCGCAAGATCCCGGGCGCAGTGCTGATCCCCTCGGGCTTCGCCGAGACCGGCAATGTCGAAGGCCAGAAGGAGATTCAGGAGATCGGCCGGCGCTACAACATCCGCCTGATGGGGCCGAACATCTACGGCTATTATTACACGCCCAACAATCTTTGCGCCACCTTCTGCACGCCCTATGACTACAAGGGCAAGGCGGCGCTGTCCTCGCAATCGGGTGGCATCGGCATGGCGATCATCGGCTTCTCGCGCTCGGCCAAGATGGGCGTCTCGGCGATCGTCGGGCTCGGCAACAAATCCGACCTCGACGAGGACGATCTCCTGACCTTCTTCGAGCAGGACGACAACACCGAAGTCATCGCCATGCATTGCGAGGATTTGAAGGACGGCCGCTCCTTCGCCGAGGTGGCCAAGCGCGTCTCCAAGAAAAAGCCGGTGATCGTGCTCAAGGCCGGCCGCACCGCGCTCGGTGCGCGCGCGGCGAGCTCGCATACCGGCGCGCTGGCCGGCAACGACAAGATCTATGACGACGTGCTGCGCCAATCCGGCGTCATCCGCGCGCCGGGCTTGCGCGACATGCTCGACTACGCCCGGGCGCTGCAGAAGCTGCCGACGCCCAAGGGCGAGAATGTCGTCATCATCACCGGCGCCGGCGGCTCGGGCGTGCTGCTGTCGGATGCCTGCGTCGATAACGGGCTGTCGCTGATGAAGATGCCGCCCGACCTCGACCAGGCCTTCCGCAAGTTCATCCCGCCCTTCGGCGCCGCCGGCAACCCCGTCGACATCACCGGCGGCGAGCCGCCCACCACCTACAAGAACACGATCAAGCTCGGCCTCGAGGACAAGCGCATCGATGCGCTCATCCTGGGGTACTGGCACACCATCATCACCCCGCCGATGGTGTTCGCCAAGCTCGTCGTCGAGGTGGTCGAGGAGATGAAGGCGAAAGGCATCAGCAAACCCATCGTCGCCTCGCTCGCCGGGGACGTGCAGGTCGAAGAGGCGGCGGAGCATCTTTACGACCACGGCATTCCCGCCTATGCCTACTCCACCGAAATTCCGGTGGCCGTGCTCGGCGCCAAATACAAATGGGCGCGGGGGGCGGGGCTGGTGCGATAGGCGAGGCGCGATGAACATCCACGAATACCAGGCAAAGAGCCTTCTGCAGAAATTCGGCGTCGCCGTCCCCAAGGGCGGCGTCGCCTATACGCCGCAGGAGGCGGAGAAGGTGGCGCGCGGCCTCCCCGGCCCCGTCTATGTCGTGAAGTCGCAGATCCACGCCGGCGGCCGCGGCGCCGGGCGGTTCCAGGACAACCCCAAGGGGAAAGGCGGCGTGCGCGTCGTCAAATCGCCCGAGGATGTCGCCAAGAACGCCGGCGAGATGCTGGGCCACGTCCTCGTCACCAAGCAGACCGGCGCCAAAGGCCGCGAGGTGAAGCGCGTTTATGTCGAGGAGGGCTGCGACATCAAGCGCGAGCTCTATCTCGGCATGCTCGTCGACCGCAAGACCTCGCGCGTCACCGTCATGGCCTCGACCGAAGGCGGCATGGAGATCGAGGAAGTGGCGGCGGCGCATCCCGAGAAGATCCTGAAAGCGGCAATCGACCCCGTCGCCGGCATGCAGGGCTTCCACGCGAGGAAGCTCGCCTACGGCCTCGGCCTCGAAGGCAAGCAGGTCGCCGCCGCGACCAAGTTCATGCTCGGCATGTACCAGGCCTTCGTCAGCCTCGATGCCTCGGTGGTCGAGATCAATCCGCTGGTGGTGACGGGATCGGGCGAGGTGCTGGCGCTCGATGCCAAGATGAATTTCGACGACAACGCCCTCTTCCGCCACAAGGAGGTGGAGGAGATGCGCGACGAGGCCGAGGAGGACCCGACCGAGCTCGAAGCGACCAAGCACTCACTCAATTACGTCAAGCTCGACGGCAATATCGGCTGCATGGTGAACGGCGCCGGCCTGGCCATGGCCACCATGGACATCATCAAGCTCTATGGCGGCGATCCCGCCAATTTCCTCGATGTCGGCGGCGGCGCCACCAAGGAGCGCGTCACCACCGCCTTCAAGCTGATCCTCAGCGATCCCAATGTCGAGGGCATCCTGGTCAACATCTTCGGCGGCATCATGCGCTGCGACGTCATCGCCGAAGGCATCGTCGCCGCGGCGCGCGAAGTCGCGCTTCATGTGCCGCTGGTGGTGCGGCTCGAAGGCACCAATGTCCGGCTCGGCAAGAAGATCCTGAGCGAATCCGGCCTGCCGATCCTCTCGGCCGACAATCTCGCGGACGCCGCCGAGAAGGTCGTCAAAGCGGTGAAGGAGGCGGCCTGATGTCCGTCCTCGTCGATCGCGACACCAAGGTGATCTGCCAGGGCTTCACCGGCGCGCAAGGCACCTTCCATTCCGAGCAGGCGATCGCCTACGGCACCAAGATGGTGGGCGGCGTCACGCCGGGGAAAGGCGGCACCACCCATCTCGATCTTCCGGTGTTCGACACGGTGGCCGAAGCGGCGCAGAAAACCGGCGCCACCGCTTCGGTGATCTACGTGCCGCCGCCTTTTGCCGCCGACGCCATCCTCGAGGCGATCGATGCGCGCCTGCCGCTCATCGTCTGCATCACCGAAGGCATTCCCGTGCTCGATATGGTCGGGGTGAAGCGGGCGCTCACCGGCACCGCGAGCCGCCTCATCGGTCCCAACTGCCCCGGCGTCATCACGCCCGAGCAATGCAAGATCGGCATCATGCCCGGCCATATCCATGCCAAGGGCCATGTCGGCATCGTCTCGCGCTCCGGCACCCTCACCTACGAAGCGGTGGCGCAGACCACCGCGGCGGGGCTCGGCCAGTCGACCTGCATCGGCATTGGCGGCGACCCCGTCAACGGCACCAATTTCATCGATTGCCTCGAGATGTTTCTCGCCGATCACGACACCAAGTCGATCATCATGATCGGCGAGATCGGCGGCTCGGCGGAAGAAGAGGCGGCCGAGTTCCTGAAGCGCAGCAAGGTGAAGAAGCCGGTGGTCGGCTTCATCGCCGGCGCCACCGCGCCGCCCGGCCGCCGCATGGGCCATGCCGGCGCCATCATCTCCGGCGGCAGCGGCTCGGCCCAGGACAAGATGGAAGCGATGAAGCGCGCCGGCATCACCGTCGCCGATTCCCCCGCCGCGCTCGGCAGCACCATGCAGAAGGTCCTGAAGGGGTGAGCCCGCTGCGCATTCCCCTCTTCGCCAGAATCCACTCTGCCCTTGAGGGCAGGGCAATCGCATTTGTCGTCGCGCCTGTGGCACAGAAAGACTCACCACGGAGGCGCGGAGATCACAGAGAAGGGAAGAATGGCGCGCTTCGCGCGCCAAATATCTATTCTCCGTGCCCTCCGTGCCTCCGTGGTGAATCTATATGCGATAGCCCTGCCCTTGAGGGGGAGGGAAGGGAGGGGGGTAAGCCGCGTACCCTCCTGCGCAACGCATGACCACCACCGCCTCCGCCAACCCGCCCCGCAGCATCCATCCCGGTGCCGGGCGCCGGCGCGGCCGCAACCT
>JASHUO010000802.1 GCA_030039975.1 Alphaproteobacteria bacterium | reverse complement strand
TGGGGCCCGCGCGCGACGACAACATGCTGGAAGGCATCGGCCTCCAACGCGTCGCCGACATCAACGACGCGGAATTCATCCTCAACACCGGGCCGTCCGACTGGGACGAAACCGTGGCGCAGCACGAGCCAATGCTGCGAGCGGCGCGGGCGCGCGACTTGTCGATGGTCTGCGCCAATCCCGATCTCGTGGTCGTTCATCAGGGGCGGCGCGCGATCTGCGCCGGCGCGGTGGCGCAGCGCTATGAGGCGCTGGGCGGCCGCGTACGCTGGCACGGCAAGCCCTTTCGCCCGGTCTACGAGACCTGCTTTGCCGCGCTCGGCATCAGCGACCGGCGGCGCATCATCGCCGTCGGCGACAGCCTGCGCACCGACATTGCCGGCGCCAATGCCGCCGGCATCGACAGCGTGCTGGTCACCGGCGGCATCCATGCCGAGGAATTCGGCCTCGCCGGCAGCCAACTGGATCTCGATCGGCTGATCGAGGCCGTCGCCGCGAGCGGACACAAGCCCGACGCGGTCATCGCCCATTTCCGCTGGTAGCGGCGTTCAGTGATCGCCGCGATGAAGCAGGCTCCCGCCGAGGCCGGTGTCGTAGGCGAGCCCGGCCGGCGTCAGCACCGCCGCACGCGGGAACAGCGATTTGATGAGGCCCTTGCGCTGGAGCGCGATCCAGGCCGCCTCGTTGGCGAGCCCGGTCGCATCGCGCGTCATCACCACGGCGTCGCCGAGATGGAAATGATCGCCATGCGGCTGCGGCAGGTTGGCGACCAGGATCGCGCCCGGCTCGTCATCGGCCGGCCGGGCATGGCCGGGAAGCCGGGCCAGCTCCTGCAGCAGGGTCAAGGTCCGGAGCTGCAGCGGGTTGAGGTTGAGCGGATTTTTCTTGGGCGCCATCGGCCCATCTAAGCGCGCGCCGGCCGCCGGCGTCAAACCGCGGCGAACTTCGGCCTTGCCGCCGCTGTTAGCGAGATAGACGCTCGCGCGCGGAACCCTAGGGATGAACGATGATACCTCGCCGGACGGCGCCGCTTCTGCGGCCGAGGATGCGCCGGAGAACCGGCTCGCGCCGCCGCTTCCCGCCATGCGATCGATCATGCTCACCGGCATCTTCGTGCTGCTGGTGCTCTATACGCTCTATGTCACCGCCGAGATCGCCATCCCGCTGATCTTCGCCCTGCTGCTGAAGCTGCTGCTGCAGCCGGGAATGCGGCTGCTCGGCCGGCTGCGCCTGCCGCAGGCGCTCTCGGCGCTGCTGTTGATCGCGCTGCTCTTCAGCCTGATCGGCGCGGGCGGCTACCTGCTGGGGGGGCCCGCAGCGAGCTGGGCGCAGAAAGCGCCGCAGAGCCTGCCGCGGCTGGAGCAGCGCCTCAGCCTCTTGAAGCGGCCGATCGACCGGCTGCGGCAGTCGATGCAACAGGTGGAGAAACTGGCGCAAGCGCCGGGCGCACCACCGGCGGTGACGCTGCAAGGACCGAGCCTTGCCGATTATCTCTTCTCCGGCACGCGCCGGCTGCTGAGCGGCTTGGGTATCACCCTCCTGCTGCTGTTCTTCCTGCTCGCGTCGGGCGATCTCTTCATGCGCCGGCTCGTCGAAATCCTGCCGAGCTTTCGCGACAAGAAGCAGGCGGTGGCGATCTCGCACGAGGTCGAGAGCAACATCTCGGGCTATCTCGTCACCATCACCGTCATGAATCTTCTCGTCGGCACCGCGGTGACGCTGTCGATGTGGGCGATCGGCCTGCCCGATCCGCTGCTCTGGGGCGCGCTCGCCTTCGTGCTCAACTATGTGCTGATCCTCGGGCCGCTCACCGGGCTCTGCCTGTTCTTCCTCGTCGGTCTGC
This sequence comes from Alphaproteobacteria bacterium, assembly GCA_030039975.1. Classification (GTDB taxonomy): domain Bacteria; phylum Pseudomonadota; class Alphaproteobacteria; order ATCC43930; family CGMCC-115725; genus DAHUYF01. The sequence continues at coordinate 737 of JASHUO010000802.1, read as the reverse complement.
TCACCTTCGATACGTTGTGGCAGGCGCTGCTGCCGCCGGGGGCCTATCTCGCGATCCATCTCATCGAGGGTGAATGGGTGACGCCGATGCTCGTGGCGCGCCGCTTCACCTTGAATCCGGTGCTGGTGATCGGCTCGTTGATCTTCTGGGATTGGATGTGGGGTATTCCCGGCGCGCTCCTCGCCGTCCCCATGCTGGCGGTGGTCAAGATCGTTTGCGACCGCGTCCAGCCGCTGGCGCCGATCGGCCATTTCATCGGCGCCTGACGCAGCGACGAGGGTTTGCGCACCGGAATCGCGCCACACTTGTAACTCTCACCTCCTTGAAGTCCGGCCTTATCTCCGCTGGCAGTGCAAGATCGCATACGAACAGGAGCAACACATGGGCAGGAACGAGACGAGAGACACCCAGAACCGCACGGGGCATCTCGACATGAACAGACCTGCGATCGTGTCGGCGCAGGAGTGGGCGGCCATGCGCGAGCGGCTCCTCGTGAAGGAAAAATCCTTGACTCGCGCGCGTGATGCACTGGCCGCCGAGCGGCGACGGATGCCGTGGATGGCGGTGGAGAAGACGTACGAATTCGAGGGGCCGAAGGGCAAGGCGAGCCTGCTCGACCTGTTCGAGGGCCGCCGGCAGCTGATCGTCTATCGCGCCTTCTTCGAGCCCGGCGTGTTCGGCTGGCCCGAGCACGCCTGCCGCGGCTGCTCACTCGGAGCCGATCAGGTCGGCCATCT